>JAJTIF010000369.1 GCA_021299675.1 Pseudomonadota bacterium
ATCAAAAGTAAGCTCTTCTTCGAAGACATGAATAATTCGTGGGGATGATTTACCCCGTGAATCAATAGTCACAAGTGTACGATTACCAATTTCAACACCATAGAACATTGCGTAGGTAGCAGATTCTGGCTTAACTTCCTTGAATTTTTCGTCCAAGAAACTTGTCGCATAGGCTGCACCATCTAATTTGATGTTTTCTGTTCTCTCGTCCAGCTCCACAAGAACCATTCCCCGAGGGATTTTCTGGTTTCTCACCTGAAACTTTTCAGCAAACTCTTTCTCAAGTGCGGGAACCGTTAGGTCGGCGCGTCCAGGAGCAAAGGGAACATCAACATGGGTGACAACGTGCTCTCTGTTAAGAAGGAGAAAGCTTCTGGAATTATTAATCGACTGTAGGGTCTCTTTCAACACCACTTCACTAGTACCGTTATCTTGAAACATTGATTGACCGTCATCAACAGCGCGAAGATCAAAGTATCTCAGCTCTTTAACCTGACTACTCACCGACAAGCCATGAACAACCGTGAGGGCGTTGTGTTGACTAGTCACCAGCGCATTGACGGAGCCCGACTCCTTCTTGGCCGGCTGAGTAGTCGCAGCGACCAGCGGCTGCGGCTGCGCCTTCGCTGCCACTTGTGGCTTTACCTTCTTTGCTGGCATTTGAGTTTCTTGGATGATGTTGAAGAACTCGACATTCTCTTTGGCCACTTTCGTTTGGTCTAATGATGAAACCGTAGGTGCGGGTTGTGAGTAGTCAAACATCTCAGCTTGTTTATTGATGACAACCTGAGGTGGGCTCACTTCTTTTTGTTTTGTAGCGCTGACTTCTGTTTCTTCTTCGTACTCAAAAAACGCCAACTCATGATCTTCTGATTTGGCGGAGATCGTGCTTACTCTATCTTCTACAATTTTTGGCGCAGCTACTTTTGTTGGCTCAGTAATTTCTGCTATCACCGGCTTCACTGCTTCCAATTCAACTTTCGCTACTGCCATATCTTCATATTTAAAACCGTCGAAGAGGGCCACCATGGTTGAAGCCGGTAGGCTGGTAGCCGCAATCTTTTGTGGCTCAAAGTTTTCTTGAACAGGAAGTGCTACATCTCCGCGGATCTCTTTCCAGCTTTCAGTTTGACCATTGTTTAATTCAATATCGCCCCAAGCTTCTTCAAAGATATCTATCTTCTTATCAATCTTTTTAAACTCAATCTTAGGAAGTGATTTTGTTCTCTGGGCAATTTTAGTGCCGAAGACAGGCTCAAGATAAACTTGCTGCTCAAAGTGTTCTTGGGCAAACGAAGCTATTTCAGAATGAGTATTTTGAGCTGGGTTCAAATCAAGCAGGTTGATCTGTGGAATTTCCAGGGTGATCACTGTCGAAGAGTGGGTCCACTCATAAACACGTAAGGCAACGTTGGCCACAAGAAGCAGCACAACTAGACTTAAGAGAGTAAAAATTCGCGTTATTATCGACATCATCGTTACTATAATTTTACGTCGCAACGACATTTTTCGATAGGTGAGAGGCCTATTATGTATCTGATTTTAAATAGTCAGGAGGCGATTTTGAATAGTCAGAGCGTGAGTAGTCAGTATCTTTTTGGTTCTATAGGACCACGGACTCTTAAAAAGAGAGGGCGCCCAGAAGGCGCCCCCATAGGACCAGATTATTTGAGGTTTGCAAGCCTCAGGCGGATTTCAGCGCGCTCAAGCTTGCGTCTGAACTTAATAAGCTCAACATCGCTTAGGCTTGATTCACCTGAAAGTCTTGAAGCGGCCTTGGCTTTGGCAGCCTTGGCTCTTTCAAGATCAATTTCCTCAGCTTTTTCTGAAGTAAAAGAAAGAACTGTGACAACATCCTTCATCACACGACACAAACCGGCAGTAACTGAAAAATGACGAAGACCAGAACTGGTTTTTGCCGTCATAACTCCCGTACCAAGCTCAGTCAGGATATGTGTGTGATCAGGAAGAATCCCAATCTCACCACGCACCGTGGGCACAGTGATCTCAGAGGCCTCAAGCCCCTTAATGATCGTGCCCTTTGGCGTATAAAGATGAAGTTTGAAGCTCATAATTATTTCCCTTCAGCTAACTTCTTAGCTTTCTCGTGCACCATTTCAATTCCACCAACGAGATAGAATGCCTGCTCAGGAAGCTGATCACACTCACCGGCCAAAATTGCTTTAAAGCCTTTGATAGTGTCTTCAATCTTCACGAACTGACCCGGAATACCAGTGAACTGCTCAGCAACGAAGAATGGCTGAGACAAGAACTTCTGGATCTTACGTGCACGTGCCACGAGCTGCTTATCTTCTTCAGAGAGTTCATCCATACCAAGAATTGCGATGATATCTTGCAATTCTTTGTAGCGCTGAAGAACCGACTGTACCTGACGAGCAATCGCATAGTGCTCTTTGCCCACGATGTCTTCATTCAAAATTGTTGAAGAAGATGAAAGTGGATCAACCGCTGGGTAAATTCCAAGCTCGGCAATCTGACGTGAAAGTTCTGTAGTAGCATCCAAGTGAGCAAACGTAGTCGCAGGAGCTGGATCGGTATAGTCATCCGCAGGAACGTAAACGGCCTGGATAGATGTAATTGATCCGTCTTTTGTCGACGTAATACGCTCTTGCATGGCTCCCATTTCTGTACTCAATGTTGGCTGGTATCCCACCGCTGATGGAATACGACCTAGAAGTGCAGACACTTCTGAACCAGCTTGAGTAAAGCGGAAGATATTATCAACGAAGAAAAGAACGTCTTGCTTCTCTTCATCGCGGAAATATTCAGCCACAGAAAGACCGGTCAAGGCAACACGAGCACGTGCACCTGGTGGTTCATTCATCTGGCCGAAGACCAGTGCTGTTTTATCAATAACCCCCGAGTCTTTCATCTCGTGGTAAAGGTCGTTACCTTCACGCGTTCTTTCACCCACACCCGCGAACACAGAGAAGCCCCCGTGTTGGGTTGCGATGTTGTTAATAAGTTCCATGATCAAAACGGTCTTACCAACACCGGCACCACCGAAGAGACCAATCTTTCCACCTTTCAAGTACGGAGCAAGAAGGTCAATAACCTTAATGCCTGTATAGAATGGCTCTTTTTTAGTTGAGAGGTTTGAAAACTTAGGAGCCGCACGGTGAATGTTGTACGTCTTCTTTGTTTGCATTGGGCCGGCTTCATCAATCGGCTCCCCAACAACGTTGATGATACGGCCAAGAGTCTCACGTCCAACTGGAGCTTGAATCTGTGAGCCGGTATCTTTCACCACTTGTCCACGAGCGAGACCTTCAGTCGCGTCCATGGCAATACAGCGAACCGTATTGTTACCCAAGTGCTGAGACACTTCGATAACTAGATTATCTTCCCCGCCCGGAAGAGTTTTGTTTGTGAGGCGGAGAGCGTTGTAGAGAGAAGGAAGTTTGCCATTGGCAAATTCCACGTCCACTACGGGCCCCATCACTTGGCGGATAACACCTGTGTTTTCCATCAAAGGCTCCTTAACCATTAAGCGATTCGGCACCCGACACAACTTCAGCAAGTTCAGTTGTAATCTTCGCCTGACGCAATTTATTCATTTTTAGAGATAGTTTTCTAATCATCTCTTTACAGTTTTTAGTCGCATTTTCCATAGCACTCATACGAGCCCCGTGCTCAGATGCAATCGCATCGAGAATGGCAGCATAGACTGAAGTCACAAAAACTTCAGGCACCAGAGTATCCAGGATACTTCCTGGGCTTGGTTCATACTGGTAGTCGTATGGGTACTTCGCTCTCAACTCTTCCTTTTCTTCTTCGGAGACCGAGAGGGGAAGAAGTTGGCGCGCTTTTGTTTCAAAAGCAATCGCTGAGATAAATGAGTTGTAGATGACATAAACCTTGCCTACTTCACCAGAGGTGAACAGTGAGCCAAGCTCATCAGCAATCTTTCTCACTTCCTCAAACGTTGGATCCTGTTTCGCAAAAGTGAAAGTCTTTGCAGAGTTCAATTCTTTTTGAACAAGGTCTCTTGCTTTTTTACCTACGTAATAAAACTTGAGTTTCTCAGGATTTTCCTCGGATGCTTTTTCTTTAACGAAACGGCGAACAGCTTTTGTCACAGATGAGTTATAGCCACCACACAGTCCCTTGTCGGAACTGACCACAAGAACAACCGACTGACGATTCGCTTTATTCTCGTTGAAATAAATCGATGTGTAGTCTTTGTTAAGTGCCGAAACGGTTCTCACGGTCGACTCAAGTTCAGTCGCATAAGGGCGCATGCCCAAAATACGAATCTGAGCCTTGTTCAATTTAGCCGCGGACACCAATTTCATGGCTTTGGTGATTTTAAAAGTACCCTTGGTACTCTTAATTCGCTTTTTTAAATCTTTAATGTTTGCCATGACTGGTCTTACCCTTAGTTTTTATAGCTCGCCATGAAACCTTTAATAGCTTCTACCAGTTTGCCTTCAGACTCAGGAGAAAGAGCATTCTCTTTCTTAATTCTGTTCATGAGGTCTGATTGCTTAGAGTTCATGTAATCAAGAAGATCTTTCTCGGCTACGCGAACCTTATCAACTGATACTCCGTCAAAGTGCCCTTTGATCGCTGCATAAATAGCAACAACCTGGTTTGTCACTTCAACTGGCTGAAGCTCACCCTGCTTAAGAAGTTCTACCAGGCGTGATCCACGATTCAGCTGGCGCTGTGTAGCTTCGTCGAGGTCAGAACCGAACTGAGCGAAGGCTGCAAGTTCACGGAACTGAGCAAGGTCAAGGCGGAGTGTTCCCGCAACTTTCTTCATAGCTTTAGTCTGAGCGGCACCACCAACTCGAGAAACCGAAAGACCAACGTTTACCGCTGGACGGATACCGGAGTTGAAAAGATCCGATTCAAGATAGATCTGACCATCTGTAATCGAAATAACGTTGGTAGGAATGTAGGCAGAAACGTCACCCTCTTGAGTCTCAATAACTGGAAGGGCCGTAAGAGATCCTGCACCCAAAGCATCAGAGAGCTTTGAAGCGCGCTCAAGAAGGCGTGAGTGAATATAGAAAACGTCTCCAGGGAAAGCTTCGCGACCAGGAGGACGACGAAGAAGAAGAGACATTTGGCGATAAGCCTGAGCTTGTTTAGTTAAGTCATCATAAACGATAAGCGCATGCTTACCGTTATCGCGGTAATACTCACCCATTGTACAGCCAGTGTATGGAGCAAGATACTGAAGTGGTGCAGATGCAGAAGCAGGAGCAGTTACGATGATCGTGTACTCCATGGCGCCGGCATCAACAAGCTTTTGATAAACTTGGCGAACAGTAGATTGTTTTTGGCCAATGGCAACGTAGATACAAACAACGCCTTTGCCTTTCTGGTTGATAATTGTATCAACGGCAACAGCTGTTTTACCTGTCTTACGGTCACCAATGATCAATTCCCGCTGACCGCGGCCGATTGGAATCATGGCGTCGATTGCCTTAAGACCAGTCATGAGTGGCTCGTGAACTGATTTACGAGCAATAATGCCTGGAGCTTTTACTTCTACCTGGCGTGATTCTTTTGCAACAATTTCGCCGTTTCCGTCTACGGGCTCACCGATGGCGTTAACAACGCGACCAAGAAGAGCGTCACCTACGGGCACAGATACAATTTTCTCTGTACGCTTAACGGTTGAACCTTCTTTGATCGCGGCGTCGTCACCGAGAACAGCAACACCCACGTTATTTGTTTCAAGGTTTAGAACCATGCCCTTTACGCCGCCGTCGAATTCGACAAGCTCGCCCGAGAGAACGTTTTTGAGACCGAACACACGTGCCACACCGTCACCGATTGTGAGAACTGTTCCGATTTCGTTCATTTGAAGGCGTGATTCAAAATTTGAAATACGCTCTTTGATGATGCCCGTGATTTCTTCCGGACGAATGGTTGTAGTCATGACATTCCTTCCTTGCGGTTATTCGCTGATAACTGATTGTTTAAATTTTTCAAGTTGGTAATCGAGTGAGGCGTCCATCTGAAGGTCTTCAACCGTCACACGGTAACCAGCACTAATGTTTTCATTTTTTACGTATTTAAGTAGAGGTTCTTTGCCCAGGCGCTCTTTCAAAAATGAAGTCATCTGCTTAATCACAGATGGATCAATGTTGTCTTCAGCGCCTTCAATAGTACCCTTAAGAAAGCCCTTCATTTCGTCATCCAGAACAACAAGCTCTTTCACGATCAAAGGAAGGAGTCCGATTCTTTTCTCATCGATTAGGAAGTTAACCATTTCAGTCATGAGCTGAGAGAAGCTGAATTTTTTGGCCACATCTCCGAAAACAGCTTTCTTCTCGTCTTGGGTGAAGACATCGAGAAACAAAACATTCTCAAGGTGGTTAACCTTGTTGATCACTTCTGTAAGAGTGATAAATTCATCAACGATCTTTTGGTTCTTCTCGTTTCCAAGCTGAAGCAAAGACTGTGCATATATTTTTGAAACTGTTTTCTCTTTCACTTAAGCATCTCCCCTAGCATTTTGCCGGAAATTTGAGACTGGTGAGCTTTGTTTGATTTAATTGAGCTTTTTGCCTTTGCAATCACTTGATCCAAGAGCTGACCATTAAGCTGGTTGATCAAAAGCTTTCTTTCGGCTTCGATTTTCGCCGTAGCATCGATCTTCATCTTGCCGGCTTTCTCTTCCATCTCTCTGGTGTAGTTTTTTTCAAAAGTCTTAACGTCAACCTGGGCTTGCTTCACAATCTCTTTGGCTTCGCTGTCGACGTTTGCCATTTTCTTCATTTGAGCCTGAAGCATAACTTCAGCTTCTTTTGATTTTAGGCTCGCTCTCTCAAGTGTGTTGGAGATTTCATCCGCTTGCTTTGTAAAGTAATCAGAAAGGGGCTTTTTGAGTTTCCACGCAAGAAATCCACCAAGAAGCAAAACGTTTACGAGTGGTGCAAGGAGATCAGATACGCTGCCGTGCCCACCGTTGCCGGCAGCAAAAGCTTCAGCACTAAGGGCTGCAATCGCACAGAAAAAATAAGCTGTATAAATAAGCATCTTAGACTTTCCTCAATTGAGAATTTTAGTAACAAGTTCCTGGGCCATTCCATCTACTTCACTATGAAACTTGGCAGAGTTTGCCTTGAGTTCTTTTTCGAAGTTCATTCGAGAGTCTTCAACAAATGAGTTGATTTCTTTTTCTGTTTTCTTCAGCTCATCACCAAGTTTCGTTTGGATGGCTGTCTTGCCTTGATTTAAAACCTTCATTGCTTCTTTGTTGGCGGAATCAATCTTAGCTTTATATTCCTTGCTCATCTGATTAACTTTTTCAAACGTATCATCAGCGCTGTTCTCAAGCTTTACAGTTTTCTCTTCACGGTTTTCGAGAACAAATTGAAGATGATTGAGGAACAAAAATTTTGCGAGAATAAAAATAACGAAAACAAGAATGAATTGAGGCAGTAGAGATGAATCAACTCCGAGCTGAGTGAATATGGCCTTAATGGTATCCATGTATGAGAGTCCCAAGGTTGGTTAATTAGCTGTATTTAAATAAGCTTGGGAGGGGGTTAGGTCAAGAGGTTATTTCTTGTCTTTCATCTTAGTGACACCGTGGAAAATGACTCCTTCTTCGACAACAAGCGACGGAGAAATAACAGTCCCCTCAAACCGCGCGGGGCGTCTAATCTCAACCCTTGAAGAAGCTTTTACATTTCCCTTAACGGATCCAGAAATAATCACGACATTGGCGTTAATGTCGGCGTTAATAATGGCACCTTCGGAAATGATCAGCGTGTCATTTGAAAAAACAGAACCGTTAACGACTCCGGCAATTCTTACGATGCCGCTAAATGAAAGGTTGCCTTCAAACTTGCAACCTTCCTCAATAATCGCACAAATTTCATTTCTTTTTGACACGAGAGTCCTATTTCATCAGATACCCAAAGATATCATTAAATTCAGCTTCGTTGCTAAATTTAATTGTAATCTGGCCGGCACCATTTTTCTTAGCTTTTAAGGCAAAGTGAAACCCAGTTTTTTTCTCAAGGCGGTCGCGCAACTGAGTGTAGTGCTCAAGAACTACGCCTGCAGCATCCTTGGACTTTGTCTTTTTCTTTGCTGATGCCTTGGTGAGCTCTTCGAGTTCTCGCACTGAGAGGTTTTTTGATACCGCTTCATTGGCAAGTCTTTTAGCTGTCTCATCATCACCAACCGCAGCCAGAACTTTGGCATGACCAAAGCTCAAAAGCTCTTTGTTAAGCATCATAATGATGTCTTTGGGCAGCTTGAGAACGCGCAAGAAGTTTGCAACCGTTGAGCGCTCTTTTCCAACTTTTTTTGCTACTTCTTCTTGTGTTAACCCAAACTCATTCATGAGTTGAAAGTATGCCAGGGCTTCTTCGATACAGTTTAAGTCTGCTCTCTGCACGTTCTCGATGATGGACATCACCATGTGCTCTTTTTTCGTCGCACGCTTAATGACCACAGGAACTCTTTCAAGACCCGCCAA
>JAJTIF010000077.1 GCA_021299675.1 Pseudomonadota bacterium
ACCTTTCACTTTAAACTCTTTCAAAAGAATGGGATGCACACTCGTGGCTCCACCTTGAAACTTGCCTTGAATGCGAAGATTGATAAACTCATGCGGATGAATTCCAATCCACTCTTCTGGGAAATGCGGGTTTTTAAACTTGAGATTTCTCTCTGCGAAGTCAGCTGGAAGCGAGAGAGAATGCAATAGTTTTTCAACTGTGTTTAAGAGCTCCAGGAAACGATTGCTTTGGCGTGAATAGAGACCAATGAGGAGAATCGAGCGCTCATTTTCATAGTCCAGATAGCTGCGACCAAATTCAAAAAAGCTGAAGTCAGAGAACTGCTTGGCATTTTCCGCAGCAATCTTGAGTGCCGAAGGGATAAGGCTTGGGCGCATGCGATCATGCTCAACAGAGAGAGCATTCACGAGCTTTAGTTTTTCATTGAGCTCAGGCCACTGAGCCTTCTTGAGGAGGTCAGCCCCAACTAAAGGATAGGTCATGACTTCAAGTGACTGTCCCTGAAGAATCATAAAGTCCTGAATCTTTCTTTGCAGTACTTTACGAGTGCTCAGGCGCACAGGCGAGACCGGCAGCAGTGGTGACTTGGGGACGATGTTATCATACCCGATCATGCGACCAACTTCTTCAACAAGATCATCCACGCAGGAGATATCCTTAGTGGTTCTCCATGTTGGGACAGTCACCTCGAACTCGTCGCCTGATTTATTATCTTTAAAATCAAGCGGTTTGAAAAATCCTTCGATTCGACTAGCCGCTACATCATCCCCGATCACCTTGGTGATGCGGGAGCGAGGAAATTTCAGGGTTAACTCTTTGGATAAGGTTTTTTCGTTATACCAAGTCTGGATATCACCAGTAATTTTCGCTTGAGGATTCAGCTCTAAAACAAGCTCCACAAGGCGCAGGAGAGAGCGGCGACACAGGTGAGAGTCAAGCGTCTTCTCGAAGCGCTGAGAAGAGTCTGAGCGAAGACCCAAGCGTACGGAGGTCTTTCTGACGAGAGTAGGGTCCCAGTTGGCAACCTCTAAAAACAGATTCGTCGTGCCCTCATGGACTCCACTTCGCTCTCCGCCCATCAGACCGGCGAGCACGGAGACATCTTTGGCATCAGAGATGACAGTGTCTACATCCGTGAGCTCTCGCTCAATACCATCAAGAGTTTTAAACTTTGTGGGAGCCTTAAGTTTTTTAATCGTTAGTTTTTTGCCCTCGATCGTATCTGCATCGAAGATGTGGTTAGGCATACCAAGCTCAACCATCACGTAATTTGAGATATCCACAATCGAGTTGATCGAGCGCATCCCCACCGCTTCTAAACGTGAGCGCATCCACTCAGGCGCCACACCCACTTCTACACCCTGGATATTTAACCCCAGATAGGCCCAGCAACTCGAATCAGATTCCACATTAAAAGTAACAGGCCCTGGACCTTTGGAAATTTTGGCGAGAATCTTTTTTTCCCACGCTTCATCAAAAGGGTTTTTGAGTGGTTTCTGAAGACTCGCGGCAAACTCACGGGCCAAACCGAAGTGGCCCCAAAGATCTGGTCTGTGAGTGAGGGATTTGTTATCGACCTCTAAGAGTACGTCTGATTTCATTCCTCTGTGCTCAAGAAACTTCATGCCTAAAGGCGCGTCTTTGGCGAGTTCAAGAAGACCACCAGACTCTTCACCGATTCCAAGCTCCGGCGCCGAGCAGAGCATGCCCTGAGACATCACCCCACGAATTTTCTTCGCCTCCAGCGTGAGACCACTTGGAAGGGTGGTTCCGATCGGTGCAAAGTACACACGCATCCCCTCACGTACGTTCGGAGCGCCACAGACCACTTCGAGATTTTCTTTCCCGTTTGTGAAGGTCACTAGATTCAGTTTATCTGCTTCAGGATGTGGTTTTTTTGAAAGGACTTCCACAATCTGAACAAGACCCAAGCCTCCCCCGGAAACCTGCACTCCTTCAACTTCTGCAGTGGTGAGTGTGAAACGAGTCGCAAGATCTTGTGGAGACATGTCCGGAAGTGCAACGAAATCTTTGATCCAATTAAGTGAAATATGCATAGTTAAGCCTTAAAATGTTTTGAATTGTTGATTGAAACGCAGATCCCCGCTGTGCAGATGGCGGATATCATCAATCCCGTAGCGCATCATCACTAAGCGATCAAGGCCTAGCCCGAAGGCGAAACCATTGTTCTTTTCCGGGTCAATGCCCCCGGCTTTCAGGACGTTCGGGTGAACCATCCCACAAGGAAGAAGTTCTACCCAGCCCACATGCTTACAGACCGAGCAGCCTTTTCCGCCACAGATCAGGCACTTGATATCAAGCTCAAAGCCAGGCTCAACGAAGGGGAAGAAGCCTGGACGCAGGCGAACCTCGACCTCACGTTTGAAAATCTCAGAGAGAAGAGTTTTCATGAAATAGATCAAATGACCGATGGAGACATCCTCCCCGACCATCATTCCCTCTAGCTGGTGAAAACACATCTCGTGGGACGCGTCGGTACGTTCACAACGAAACACTTTACCAGGGCCCACGAAGCGGAAAGGCGGCTTGCGCTCTTTCATCCCTCTGACTTGAATAGTTGAAGTATGAGTCCGCAAGAGGTGCTTTTTGTCGGCAAACCAAAAAGTATCTTGCATGTCGCGGGCTGGGTGCGTGTCGGGAATATTGAGAGCTTCAAAGTTGTGCCACTCATCTTCAATGTGCGGACCATCGAGCACTTCAAACCCCATGGAAACGAAGATGTCTTCGATCTCCCGCTGGATGATATGCACCGGATGAAGTCCACCGGCCCGCAACCCTTTATCCATGATGGAATCGCGCAGGGAGAAATCAATTTTTGTTTTAAGGAGGCTGGCGTTAATTTCCTGAGCCTCAAAGGCGGAAATTTTCGCTGTCACTAGATCTTCGATCTGGATTTTTGCTTGATTCGCTTCTGCCCCAAGGGTCTTCCTCTCTTCTGGGGTAGCGTCTTTGAGCCCTTTAAGAATCTCAGAGAGAGAGCCTTGCTTGCCTAAAATGTGAGCTTTGAGATTGAGGACATCGGCGACTTTTTGGGTCGCATCCAGCTCCGCTTGAAACTTTTCAATGATGGCTTTAATCGACATGGCTTACCTTTTAAGTTTTTGAGTCAGTTTTTGATAATAATCTTTCAATTCCACAACCGAGCAAAGCGCCGTGCCTCGTTTGCTTACAACCACCCCCGAAGCGCAGTTTCCAATCCAAGCAGCTTCCTCCAGCGTGGCTCCAGAGAGCAGCGATGCCGTAATGGCCGAAATAGCAGTGTCACCCGCACCAGAGACGTCATAGACCTCGCTGGCCGCGGTGGGGATGATATGGAGTTTTCCATCAAGCTCAGTGTCAAGCATCGACATGCCATCAGGGCCAAGCGTGATAATAATTTTCTTCAAATTTAGTTTTTCTACGAGAGCTTTGGCGATGGTTTCAAGATTTCTCTCTTTGAAGTAGCCCAGCGCCTCAATCATCAAGTGGGCCTCTGTGAGGTTCGGCTTCAATAGATGAGCCCCCTTGTACCAAAGTGGAGGCGTGTTACGAGAGGGATCCACAGCGACCATCTTCTTGGCTTCTGTGAAATGACCCGTGATGTAGCTCAGGAGTTCTTGGCTAAAAAGCCCTTTCCCATAATCTTCAATGATGACACCAGAGTGATTGGTCGAAAATTCTGAGAGGCGCTTTTTGAAGCGACCTGCAACTTCGTCACTGAGAGCGTGCTTGGACTCATAGTCGACGCGACAAATCTGCTGAGTGGCCGTGGTGACCCGCTCTTTATAGGTGGTCATGCGAGAGCTGTCGCGCACGATGCCCCAAGTTTTCAATCCCCTCTCTTCAAGTAGAGTCTCCATCAAATTGGCACGAGTGTCCTCACCCACAACCCCGGCCAGAGTAGAGGCGACGGTCAAACTCATGAGGTTGTCAGAGACGTTAGCCGCAAGGCCCAATTTGTTCCACTCTTTACTGACCTCAAGCACTGGCACTGGAGCTTCGGGGGAGATCCTCTTCACATCACCGTAGGTGTATTTGTCTATCCCTACATCACCCACCACAAGGATGGGCTGGATGGTGTTAAACTTGCTCACAAGAGATTCGAAGCGATCTGGCTTTGGTAGATTCATGCATTCCTCTGACGTTGGTTCCAAGCATTTACGATGATGGAGACGATTTGATCAATATCTTTTCCGGTGGTGTCGATGAGCTCAGCGTCCTGGGCCTGCTTGAGCGGCGCAATCGTGCGGGTCATGTCTTGTTCATCACGCTCTTTGATGTCTTTGAGAATCGTCTCAAAATCAAAATTCTCTTCCCCACGATTTTTTAACTCTTCCAGTCTCCTGTGCGCGCGCTCATCGGGAGATGCCGTAAGAAAGCACTTTAAAATGGCGTTAGGAAAGATCACTGTTCCGATATCTCGCCCATCCAGAATCGCAGGGCGATCTTTCACGATCGAGCGCTGCCAGTTTTTTAGAAATTCTCTCACCACCTCGTGTTTCGAGACGTGGCTCGCCAGTTTTGAGACGTGATGTTCACGGATGCGATCAGTGAGGTTGAGATTATCCAGCTCCACCAAAACGCCAGGGGCCACATCATAGGTAAATTTATGATCGTGGAAGAATTGGTTGATCTTATCCTGCTCTGCGGAGCTTAAAACGGGCTGCTGGAAATTGATTCCGAGGTGTTGAAGGGCAAAAGCCACGGATCGAAACATCGCACCAGTGTCGATGTATGTGAGCTTAAGCTCCTTGGCGACTTTTTTCGCTACCGTTGACTTACCGCTTCCTGAAGGGCCATCAAGAGCTATCACTGGATCCATTCGAGACATTGTTCACCTTTTTGATGGTGCCAATGATAATACGCTCGAAGGTCAGATCGAAAGTAAAAAACTAAAATCTGTTTTGAGTTTCAACGTTTTAAAGAGCTCAGGGTGAGTCTCTTTGAGCAAAAGTGGATTTATCAAGCTTTGGATTCCATGGCTCGGGCCCACGAGATGAACCCCTTCTGACCAAGCTGGATACTTCTCCGGTGCTCCCGCGTGGGACTCCATCAATAAGCTAAAACTGGCCAGCTCCCGAAGGCTCAATGCTGCTAATTTCGAGTGAAGTTCAGAAAAAAGAGACTTCTCTCTTTTTGCGTCATAATGGCTGAGGAGGGTTGACCCTTTTTCAGTCTGAATTAGACGCGTCAAATCGGATCTTTGAGCAAAGAGTTCAAACAGCTCGCAATTGAGTTGAGACAATTGAGTGCGTAACTTAGAAAGATTGGCCTGAGAGTGTGACATAGCTGTTATGGTTAAGTGTCGTTGTAATGTGCCTGTAAGCTAACATAACTTTATCTAGGTAATGGTTTTTCTTTCCTACAGGTAAATCATTTTTTAAACGCTCACTCGTCCAAGACGGTCCCATATTATAAGCCACAGTTGCGTGGAAATAGTTATTCTCAAAGCGATCATGCAAAGACTTAAGGTAGTAAATTCCGACTTCAAGGTTTCTCAATTTGGCAGAGAGAGTCTCATGGCCCAAGGCTTCAAAAGACTCAGGATAAGACTTTCTTAACCAATCTGCATCGTGATCCGACTCAAGGACGACACCCTTTTCGGTCAGCTCAGACATGATATGTGCATAGGTATCTGGCATGACCTGCATTAAGCCCCGGGCCCCTTTCTTACTCTCCGCTTGGATTTTGAAATGAGACTCAGTCCAGAGAACCGATAGAACCCAAAAAGGATCGACTTCGTGTTTTTCGCTTATCACCAACACGGGACGTATGACTTTCCTCACATTGTCCCGCAAGTTCTCGGGGAAGACCTGAATGATTTTTTGCTCAACTTCTTCTTTGCTCGCATCCTCAAAGACTTTTAAATCCCCGATAAAGAAACCCAATGTCGTGGTCTTGAAATGGTAGGAGCGCTTTCTTTTGAGGGTGAAGGAGTCTGGAAGGAATAACTTTAAACTCAGAACGCACAGAAGCATCACACCGTAAAAAGAAAGTTTGGGGTGTTTTTGCAAAAGACTCATCGTACTTTTTTGAAGAAGCACTTCTTGATTTTCTTGGTTTGGACCATCAATCATGATTAAACCTGTACCTTAGTGAGATTCTAAATGCAAACAGTCCAGTCGGGCATTATCCTATAAGTGCCTGAGAGTACATTAGCACCATTCTAAACGTGACAAAAATTCAACACTCTAGAGGCAAACAAACTTTGATTTTCCCGCTAAAAAGCCTCCACAAGAAGGCAATCTTAAGAATGAGAGCGCAAGTTTTAATAACTCTTGACCATGAATCACTCCTCTCTGACCATATTAAAGCTTAACTCCTTAAAATAACGAATCTGAGGTCCTATGTCAGAGAATACACTCGCCCACCAAAAATCAGCCTATCTCCAACAACATGCCCAGAACCCGGTCCACTGGCAGCCTTACTCAGAGGCGGTGCTGGCTGAAGCTAAAAAACAGAACAAACCGATCTTCATCTCTATCGGCTACTCTACTTGTCACTGGTGTCATGTCATGGCCCACGAATCCTTTGAGGATCAAGTGACAGCCGATGTGTTAAATAGTGACTTTGTATCGATCAAAGTCGATCGGGAGGAGCTCCCGCATGTGGATCATCTCTATCAATCAGCCGCTCAAGCAGCTACTGGTCGGGGTGGATGGCCACTCAATGTTTTTCTGACTCCCGAAATGAATCCGCTCTTCATCGGAACCTATTTCCCAAATAAATCTCGAGATGGAATGCCTAGTTTTATCGAAGTGCTCAATCACATGAAATCCATTTTCAAAGACAATCGAGAGGGCCTGGAGAAACAAGGAGCTGAGCTTTTAGCAACGATTTCTGCTCCGATAAAACTAGAAAAGAAAGTCGAGTTCCAGGGCCACTTTCCAAGCCCAGCAGCGATCATGAATGCGCTCCAAAACTATGCCGACAAAACCCATGGTGGCTACGGAGCCGCGCCTAAGTTTCCGCATTTTGCATTTTTGGAATGGGCCTGCGAGCAAATCCTAGAGGCCATGATCCCTCAGGAGCTCGGACAACACATTGTAGACAGTGTGGAAAAAATGCTGATGGGTGGAATGTATGACCATCTCAAAGGGGGCATCCACCGCTACTCCGTAGACGAGAAGTGGCTGGTGCCGCATTTTGAAAAGATGGGTTACGACCAATCGGGACTTTTAAAAGTTCTCGCGAAGATGACTCCCTTCTATCCCTCACCTCAGCTCTACGATGCTATCTTGCAAACGCTGGACTACCTGAACACTGAGATGGTCTCTGATCAAGAATTTTTCATGGCCGCCCAGGACGCAGACTCCGAGGGCCAAGAAGGCTTGTACTTCACTTTCTCCAAAGAAGAATTCAAGCAAGCTCTGATGGATAGCGAGACAACGATCGGTCCCTACGATGAGATCTGGGAGAAGTGGTTTCGCATCACGGACAATGGTAACTTTGACAATGGCCTGAACGTGATCTCTCTCGATCCGGCTCACAAAAACGAATATCTGAGTGATGAGAACTGGGAGAAAGTGCGAAAGATTAGACAAGTTCTTCTGGATGAAAGAAAGCAGCGTATTCCACCCGCGACTGACTCCAAAGGCGTGGCAAGCTGGAATTTTATGCTGCTGTCTGCTCTCTGTGACGTGATCCAATACAGCCGAGTTCCGGTGATCACACAGGAAGCACTCCGCTTGGTGCACAAAGTGATCGAAGGAGTTTCTCAGACTTTTATCCAGGTCGATTCACAGGGCAGACATGTCCTTCGCCATACGACAACGCTCGACAGTGCTCCTCTCTATCTTGAGGACTACGCGCAGTTTGCCGAATGCCAATTGAGGCTGTTTGAAGTCACCAGTACAGAAGTCTTTCTCGTGAACGCCAAAGAGACACTAAATTTCCTGCTCAAAGAGTTTGTGAAAGACGGAGAGGCAAGCTCCATTGCCCTGAGTTCTGGCTTTCAGCGAGCACCAATCAACGATCAATCCTATCGTTCCGCCCTGGCGACCACGATCTTGGTGCAAGTGCGCCTGTCTGTACTGGATGCGAGCCTTGATCCCAGAGAGTTCTGGGGGCAAAAGTGGCATGAAATGATCCAGCTCGCTCTGACCAACCCCGTGGGACACGGTGAAGCCGTCCGTGCCTTCTCTTACCCTTTTGAAATTTACCGTAAAGTAGAAGTGCCAAGGAACTGGGTTAACGATGAAGAATTCCAGCGCCTGCGTTCCCACTTCTTGGGTCGCTTTGTTCTTTGCTACCATGACAGGGAAGATGAATCCTGGCAGGTGTGCAATCGCACGGCCTGTGAGAAAGACGGGACAGGCCTTGAGTCTCTCTTGGAAACATTTAGCTCAAAAGAAGACCAAGTCCAGTGAACGCACTTCAAGGGATCAAGGTTCTCGATCTGACCACTCGACTGCCTGGTCCCTTGGCTTGTAAGCAGCTCTTAGAGATGGGTGCCGAGGTGACGAAACTCGAAGACACCCACTTTCCCGACAGCTTCCTGGAGCCACAACTGGCCAAACTCGATGATAGTTTTGTTGACTGGTATGAAAACATAAACAATGGGAAGTCGATCCAGCGAATCTCGTTTAAATCTCAACTCCATGATCTCCTCGCCTACCTCGATGCCGCCGATATTATTCTCATCTCTCAGCCGAAGAAAGTGACGGATGCCCTCCCGCTCTCGACACTTTCAAAAAAAGCACGTGTTGTGCTTGAGCTCTTCTCAAGCGCTGAAGCCAGACCTCTGCATGACCTGAATATTTTGGCGGAGACCGGTTTTTTAAAGCTGCATCTTGAGAGCGGTCAGCACTCGCCCCCATTTTTGCCCATCGCCGGTGTGAGTTTCGCTCAGCGAGCAGCTTTAGTGGGTCTGAGTCTTTTTTGCCAAGCGCAAAAAGAAAAAAGAACGCTCTTTCATAAAATCTATCTCGATCAAGAGTTCACTCACGTTTTTTCTCACCTTTGGTCAGACAAACTTAAGGCGGAAAGTCGCACAAAGTTCCTGCATAACGGTCTCTACCCGTGTTATGCTTGCTACCAAAAT
>JAJTIF010000070.1 GCA_021299675.1 Pseudomonadota bacterium
GGGCCCCACCTCCACTGGGGCGTGAAGATCCACGGGAACTATGTGGATGGTTACTCCCTGATCGAAGAGTCACAGAAGCAATTTAACCAATGAGTGAATTTAGTTTTTCCCAAGACCTGATTCAGAACGTCGTCATCTACCTTGACTCGTATCTTAGTTTTGGAAAAGACTCTCGCCTGGAAGCTCAGTTACGCAACTCGAAGATTCGCATACAAACTGGCTTCACCCACTCGCTTGATAACGACGCACATCCGGTCTGGGTGGCGAGCTCGCGCTCGCTGGAAGCCCTCAAAACAGCCAAGGGCTTTAAGATTTACGTGAAGTCTCCTACTCCAGATTTTTTTGAGCAGGAGGTAGAGGGCCATTTCTTAGAAAATCTGGATCTCATGCTAGAGCACAAAGAGTTCGAGGAGAATTTTCCTCAGCTCCTCAAAGTCTGGTTTGTCGATCAGCAGAGACAGAGACTTGAGAAGCTAACCCGTTCAAGCAACCAGCACCTCAAGATGCTTACGAAGCAGATGAAGCTCCACACGAAAGAGCAGGTGGAGACCGAGGGTCTCTCGGAAATTTTTGATAAGTTCCTGACACACTTCGAAGAGTTTTACCTCAGCATTAACTACGAAGCATTGCAGTTGAGTGTAGAAAAGGCGCAGAAGAAGCTCTTTCGCAAGAACGTTCTTCAGCTCAAAACACTCTTTGAGGTTGTCCCCAAGGGGCTGCCTCATTTTTACCTTGGATCCTACAAGGGAAGTCATTTGTTCTTGGAGATCAAGGCCCTTCAGGAGGATCTGAGTTTTACCTTTACGCTCAATCTCTTTGTGAGCTATCTGACCCGGCTCCTGAAGTCGTTGAATCTGAAGGCAACGGAGATTAAGCCCGCGCAAATTCTTTTCGAGGCTTTTGAGCTGCTTCCGATGCCCATTATTCTGACGGGCAGGGACAATGAGGTCCTTAATTACAATGTAGCTTTTGGGAAACTTAATCTGGCGCCTTCTACAGTCTCACGCTATGAAAATTTCGACGAAATAAAGGCGAAAGAACAATCCTGGACGATCAAAAAAGTGTTCTTTCAAAACGCCCGCGGCGAGAGTCGCCTCACAATTTTCTTTCCCAAAAACACCCAACGCAATCGCCAGCTCTCCAGTGGCTCGCAAGATCTTGGGATTATCACCAGTTCCATTGCTCACGAACTGAATAATCCGAGCGCCGGGATCCTCGCTGCCCTCGAAGTGCTCATGATGGAGGATTTCCTCGATGACGAGGTTATCACTGAGCTTGGGGAGATGAAGCAAAGTACCCTGAGGTGCAAGCAGCTGGTGGAGACCTTTCTGGGCTTCTCGAAAGTCAGCCCCATCCAGACTGAAAGAAAGAGTCAGCTCCTCACGGAGTGTTTTGAACAGGCGCTCAATCTCCAGAGATTTCGGATGATAGAGAGTCAACTGAGGATCAACCTGACTGTCACTGTTATGCACCCTTATTCGTATCCACTACACCAGCCGACGGTGACCATGATGGCCTACTTGATCATGGGTGAACTAATGACGAGTTTCCACCACCTCCGACTCTTAGAGAATAAGAGCGCTAAGGGACAAGTCCTAGAGCTGACCTTGATCGAAGATGCTGATAATTTTCAGGTTAAATTGCGACCTAGCTTATTTGTCAGCCGAGACCTCTCGTCTAAACTTCTGACATATCTGATGGAGCAGGAGAAACTGAGCCTGAGCTTTACGGACGAGGGATCTTTAATTTTTACGCATAAGATCATGCTGATTTAATAAAGGATGTAACGAATGAAAAAGAAAATTGTGGTGGCCATGCCGATCGAGACTGATTTCATTAGAACAATCGAAAAATGGGCAGCTCACGAGGACTTTTCTCAAGCTGAAATCATTTTCATGCACTATGTCCGCCAAGAGTATTCGGGCTATGAAATGACTGTGGTGAGTTACCCGGATGAAAAAGTCTTCGCAGAAATGAAGCCGGTGTTGATGAATCACTTTCAGGCGATCTGTTCTGGTATGGTCAAGCCAGGAATACCATTTAAGGTTGAAGTTCTACTTTCTCCCTCTCCAGCGGATAGCATGATCAAGTCTCTCATCGCCCACAAGGCTGACTTGGTTGTGGTTGCGACCAGAGGAAAGAGTGGTATCGCTGGCTTCTTTGGCAGCTCGTTTGCAGACCACATGAGTAAGTTTTCACCCTGTGATCTACTAGTCCTGAGACCTCGTCACTAAATATAGCGAGAGGGGAAGTCGAAGGGATCAGGGTGGTGCTTGACGAGGTTTTCTATGGCCTGGAAAAACTGCTTTTGATCTTTTTTTAGATCTTGGCGCTTAAGAAAAATATAATTTGTGTCTTTCTTGTTTTGCTCCAGCATCAGGTGGCTCTCGATGAGTGGCTTAATCTCCTGGATGATCTGATGGCGTCTCTGGGTCTTTGCGGCTTCAAAACGATTCACTTGTCCTTGTAGAAAGTGGGTGAGCTTCTTCTTGTGGCTTGGGAACTTGAAGATCAATTCGGAGTATGAAGCAAACCCCATCAAAGAGTAGACAATCAGCTGACCCTGGATCAGGTGAGGAGCGACGAGGAAGTCATCTTGCTCTAGGGGATTGATCATGTTGTTTGTAGCCGTCGCCTGAAGTTGCGTGAGGAAGTTTAAAGTCTCCTGGCGAGTCGCCTCAGGGATTTTCAAAAAATTAATATTTAACTGCATCAGTCCTTCGATGTGCGGGCCGATCAAACGCAGAGTGATCAGCTGCCATTGAAGCTTAGAGAGGAAGGCTGCGATCTTATCAAACGATGCCGCGGGATTTTCGATAGGGAGTAGCGAGAGGATGACTCCTTGTTCTCCTTTCACGGTGAGGAGAATCGGTCGTTTTTCGTTTTTAAGTTGCTCCACCACATCTGACAGTTCTTTCTCTCGGCGATCGAAGTGGCGGCGGTCCAATTCAAAGCGGTTACGTGGATAATAGAGCTGATTAATCTTCTTAAGATCTTTGGTGATAAAGATGTCGATGAATTTTAATAAAAGTTTTGCCGTGACTCGCGCGTCCTCAATGGCCCGGTGAGCTTTTTGATCTCCGAGGTCAAAGATCTTTCCCATGTACTCAAGGTTTGAATTAACGATGTCCGGGATCATGTACTTGGTCATCACGTTCGTGCACAGCACTCTATTCTCAAAAGTAGGGCGCCCAGACTCTTTAAGTTTGGCATTCAAGAAGGGGATATCAAAGGAGGTGTTGTGCGCTACGAGGATGGAGTCCCCAGCAAACTGCATCACTTCGTCAGCAATTTCTTCGAAGCGAGGTGCTCCTAGCACATCACTCTGCTTAACGCCCGTCAGGCGTTGAACAAACTCCGGTATTTCTTTTTCTGGGTTCACCATGAAACTGCGTTCTTCGGTGATGGTAAGATTTTCAATCTTCGTCATACCGATCTCAAAGATCTTATCTTTCTCAGGGCTTCCGCCGGTGGTTTCAAGATCAATGACACAGAATTTGAGGGCGCTTAGTATTTCTTTGGAACTCGTCATATGTTTTGATGCGAAACATTCGTTTCTGCATTCCTTCTACGTATTAAACTTTTAAATGCTCAGGAGTAAAGGCCATGGGCAAGAGGTCTTTAAATGATTTATGAGTTTCCTTGCCTTGTCCATCAGAAATAATGACTTCGAGATTTTCATGGGCAAACTCAGCCATCACCTGACGGCACAGACCACAAGGAGGCCAGCCGGCTTCGGTGTAGACATAAACTTTCTTGATCTTCTTGTGACCTTCAGAAATGGCTTTCCAGATAGCGACTCTTTCCGCACAAACGGTTCCACCGAAGCTTGAGTTTTCGATGTTACACCCGCCAATCACGGTTCCGTCTTCTGTCTCGATGGCGCTCCCTACTTTGGCTTTCGAGTAAGGGGAGTAGGATCTTTTCGAATACTGTATGGCAACGTCTCTGAGTGTCATGGGGCTTCCTAGAGTTGTGCGATGGTTTCAGTGAGGACGCTGATGAAGTTTTTCATCGACCGGCGAGCTACGTCTTTCACGTCAGCGTGATTGAGTTTTTCTGGCTTCAGTCCTGCTGCGTAGTTAGTGATACAGGCCACACCGGCCACACGGATTCCTACGTGGTGGGCAGCGATGACTTCAGGCACGGTACTCATCCCCACCATGTCGCCACCCAGGCGTTCGAGCATTCGGATTTCGGCTGGAGTTTCATAGGTGGGACCAAGCATCCAGGCATACACTCCGCGCTTCATGTGCACGCTATTTTTATGAGCCGAGTCTTCAAGCAGCTTAGTGAGTTCTTTGTTGTAGGCCTCAGACATATCGGGGAAGCGGGGGCCAAGTTCGTTGAGGTTAGGCCCTACCAGTGGATTGCGCCCAGACATGTTGATGTGATCGGTGATCAGCACCAGGTCCCCGGGGTGAAAGTCCCGGTTGATTCCGCCGGAAGCATTCGTCACAAAAAGTGTTTTCACACCTAAGAGCGCCATCACTCGGATCGGGAGGACCACGTCTTCCATCGGGTAGCCTTCGTAGGCGTGGAGTCTGCCAGAAAGGGCGACAACTTTTTTCCCTTTGACTGTCCCGAAGATAAGTTTTCCCTCATGGCCTTCCACTGTCGTTTTATGGAAGTGCGGGATGTCGCTGTAGTTGATGCTCGTCTGGTTCTCGATCTGGTCTACAAAGATCCCCAGTCCAGACCCCAGGACGATTCCGACTTCGGGCATTTCTTTGATTTTACTCTTAATGAAGTCCGTAGCCGTTTCAATTTTCTTAAACACGCGTCTCTCTCCTTAGAGGCCCATAACGTCTGTTATGAGCTTGGGTGCTTTCACCTTTGATTTTGAAAAAGTGATGATTTCTGTCACAAATGTTTGGGCAATCTTCTGTGCAATCTCCCGTTGATGGGCATGATGATGGATCGCTAGGATCGGTTCATCTTTTTTTACCTGGTCGCCGATCTTGGCGACGAAGGTGAAGCCCACAGTGAGGTCAAGCTTATCGTCTTTCGTTTTTCTTCCGCCACCGAGCTCGATGAGTTGGTGACCGATCTGATCGTTTTGAAAGTTTTTAATATAAGCCGTCTTGGGAGCTTTAACCACGGTGATTTCCGGGGCTACCGGCAACCGAGCCGGGTGGAGGATATCCTCACGATTCCCACCCTGCCATTCGATCAGGTCCGCGAGTTTCTTCAGAGCGCTGCCGTCTTCAATCGTAGTACGGGCTTTCTTGCGCGCCAATTCTAGCGTCTTAAATTTTCCCGCCATCACGGCCATGTGGGCGGCGAGCTCAATAGAGAGATCAGTGAGATCTTTTGGTCCTGCGCCCTTGAGTGTGTCGACTGACTCGATCAATTCCAGGCTGTGGCCAACCTTCAGGCCCAGTGGTTGATTCATGTCGGTGACTAAGGCTACTGCTTTTCGTTTGAA
>JAJTIF010000201.1 GCA_021299675.1 Pseudomonadota bacterium
AGACAACAAGCCCTTTCTCGCTCTAGGGACGCCCTCGGGCACGCGGATCATCACCTGTGTGGCGCAGACTGCTTTGAATGTGCTGGAGTACAATCTTCCGCTTTTTGATGCGGTGGCCGCGACTCGCATCCATCACCAGTGGCAGCCCGAAGAATTGCGTGTGGAGGCCCCAGGCTTAAGTGCCTCAGCTGTAGAAGATCTCAAGGCGCGAGGACATAAAGTGGTGGATCAACACTTAGGCTGTCAGATCCAAGCTATCCAACGCAAAGAGAGTGGTTGGGTCGGGGTGAGTGACCCGCGCGGCGAAGGTTTAGCCGTAGGTGTGGACTACTAGATGAGTTTGGAGCTGGCCGGGATATCTCTTTATGTTTTGAGCATGTTGGTGCTCGGCTATGTAGTTTCAAAACGCATCAAGAGTGACTCTGACTACTTTCTCGCCGGCCGCAGTCTAGGGCCCTTTTTGGCCACATTCTCTATCTTTGCCACGTGGTTTGGCGCGGAAACTTGCATCGGCACGGCCGGTAAAGTCATGCGCTCAGGGATTTCTGGCACTCATGCCGATCCCTTCGGTTATGCCCTTTGTATCCTCTTGATGGGATATATTTTCGCGCGCCTCATTTGGAAAAAACAAATCACCACCGTGCCCGATCTTTTCCGCGAGCGCTACGGAGTGAAAGCGGAGCGCTTAGCCGCCATAATTCTCATCCCATCCTCTCTGGTGTGGGGGGGAGCACAGATCCGGGCCTTCGGGCAAATCATTCATACCACCACTGACGCTCACGTTACTCTGGCGATCACCATTGCTGCGGCAGTGGTGATCATCTACACCATCTCCGGGGGGCTCTTAGCGGATGCCTATACGGATCTGATTCAGGGCTTCGCTCTCATTGTGGGTCTAGTAGTCCTTTTCGTGGCGATCGTGTGGGATCTGGGGGGCGTGAGTGCGGCCTGGAGTCAGGTGAAGCCGGAGAGTCTGAATTTCTTAAAACTTAACCCTGATGAGGGAGAGAATTGGTGGCAGCGCTTTGAGCTTTGGTTGGTGCCGATCCTGGGCAGTCTTATGAGTCAGGAGATCGTCAGTCGTGTGGCAGCTTCACGTTCTGAAACAGTTGCTGCTGAGTCCGCCAAGCGCGCGGGCTGGATTTATTTGTGTGTCGGTATTTTTCCTGTGGGTGTTGGTCTTTTGGGTCACGTCTATCACCCAGAGCTCGCTGACACCGATGGTATCTTGCCGCTGCTGGCGCGCGAGCATCTTAATCTTTTCTTCTACATCATTTTCGTCGGAGCACTTGTTTCGGCGATCCTCTCCACTGTGGATTCGACACTGCTGGCGGTGTCCGCTCTGGCGACCCACAATCTCATCTATCCCACACTTCCCAATCTCTCAGAGAAGAAAAAAATCTTTCTGGCGCGCACTTTTGTTTTTCTCTCAGGTCTTGTGGCCTATGGAATTGCCTTCACCTCAGACTCTGTGACCGGTCTGGTGGAGACAGCGTCGAGCCTCGGAGGACCTAGTATTCTGGTCATGAGCTGCTTTGCGCTCTTCACTAAAACGGGTAATTCCTGGAGTGCCATCTGTGCGATGAGCGCGAGTATAGTGGCCTGGTTTCTAGGGCATTTTGTATGGCAGGTGGACGCCCCAGTCTTACTGACTGTGGCGACCTGCCTGAGTGTATATTTACTAAGTTTACTGTGGATTAAGAAAGAGTCGTAGGGGCCACGAAGTCACGGTCCATCACGGTCTTACGCTTGTCTGCTTTAGCGTTTTCAATCGCTTTGAGGCAGATGGTTTGAACTCGCACAGTGAGCTGATCGATCGCCTGAGAAGACGTAGAAAGACCGGCTTCCTCTTTGATAAGTTTTTTGACTTTGCTCGTCACAACCAGAGCTTCCGCCACTTCTTTTTCGATGTAGAGATTAAAATCTTTGCCCATGACAGTCTTACGACCGAGTTTTTGTGCATGAGTGATAGCGTCTTTGCAGCTCTTGACCACGTCATTATTGAGAGGCTCAAAGAATCCGCTTGAGGTGTTAAACTCAGATTGGTCCTTAATAAATTTTTTAACTTTAGAAATGACGATTAGGTTTTCCATAGTGACGCTCCCTTCTGGGGTCTTAGATTAAACAACACTGAAACTATAGCAGGGTGATCTTGATTGTGTGTAACGTCATTTCCTCAAGTCCAACTTAATTGTTGCTAGACGATGACTGGGTCAGTGCGGTACTCATGTCTGAATCAAATTTGGGGTTTTTATGGCACAGCAGCAGCGTATTGTAATTACAGGAATTGGATTAACCGCTCCCAATGGAAACTCGCTTGAGAGTTTTCGTCAGGCCCTTCTCAATAAAGTTTCAGGTCTTCGTCACACTGAGATCCGCTATATGGGTCAGCAGGTCGCAGGGCTTTGTGAGTTTGATGAATTCAAGTACCAATCAAAAAAAATGCGCCGTCGTGGCACTCGTGCTGGCAGTATTTCGATCTGGTGTGCGAATGAAGCCAAAAACAATGCAGGTCTAGATTGGGATAAGATCGATAAGTCTCGTGTGGGTGTTTTTTTAGGCATCACTGAGCACGGTAACGTGGAAACAGAAAATGAAATCTTCGAGATGCACCAAAACAATCTCGATTGGAAACTGTGGTCCCCTCACCATAACCCAAGAACTGTGGCCAATAACCCCGCTGGGGAAGTCACTCTGAACATGGGCATCACAGGTCCTCACTACACGCGGGGTGCCGCCTGTGCTGGTGGCAACGTTGGGATCATCGCCGGCGCACAACAACTCATCTTGGGTGAAGTGGATGTGGCCCTGGTGGGTGGCATCTCTGAGTCCCCACAAACTTTTGGTATCTACGCAGCCTTTGCCGCTCAAGGAGCATTGGCCAATCACGAAGATCCCACACTCTCAAGTCGTCCTCTGTGCAAAACCCGCACCGGCATTGCTATCTCCGAAGGCGGATGTATTTATGTGCTCGAGCGCCTAGAAGACGCCCAAAAGCGCGGGGCTCACATCATTTGTGAGATCGCTGGCTGGCACATCAACTCGGATGCTTCAGATTTTGTGAACCCCAATCCTGAACGTCAGGTGCAGTGCATGCACCAGGCGATGAGACGCGCGGGCCTTACTCCTAATGATATCGATATCCTCAACATGCACGCCACTGGAACAGGCGCAGGGGACATTTCTGAATCCCAAGCCGTCCGCATGGCGCTGGTGGAGAGCAACAGAACATCTGTTAATTACACAAAAGGTCATATAGGCCACTGTATGGGGGCTGCGGGCTCTTTGGAGCTGGCCGGGAATATCCCGAGTCTTTGGGATGGCCTGGTTCATCCGGGGATGAATCTCATGGAGCTGGACCCAGAGTGTGTGGTGCCGGGGCTCGTGCATGAGGCACCATTGAAGAAAGAAGTGAAAGTTATTTTAAATAATTCGTTTGGGATGCTCGGAATTAATTCCGCACTCATCGTTAAGAAATTTGAAGGCTAGGAGAGGTTTTATGAACACAGAAGAAGTACGCAAAGTTGTTTTAGACATCATCAGTGACATCGCTCCGGATGAAGACGTGTCAGGACTTAAAGATGAAGTGAGCCTTCGTGAGCAGCTTGATCTTGATTCGATGGATTTCCTCGACATC
>JAJTIF010000219.1 GCA_021299675.1 Pseudomonadota bacterium
GAGATTAAAAGTCTGATCGGTTCCTCCGAGCTCGAGATCCGCCTTAAGGTGAACGGAATCAAACCCCTGAAGCATGGGGTAAACCATCTCATGCAGATAGATTGGCTCACCGGAGTTGTAGCGCTTCGAGAAATCTTCTCGCTGAAGAGTCGCTCCTACCGTGCCCTTGGCCATCAATTGAATCAGATCGAGGCCCGAGAATTTTCCGAGCCAATCTTTGTTGAACACGACGTGCGTGCGATTCATGTCGAGGACTTTTCCTACCTGCTCTTTATAAGTCTGAGCATTCAGCTTTACATCCTCTTCAGTCAAAATGGGACGAGTTTTATTTTTGCCCGTGGGATCCCCGATCTGAGCGGTGTAGTCGCCAATGAGAAAGTAGATCTCGTGACCAAAATCCTGGAGCAGCCGAAGTTTCTGAAGCACGACCGTATGGCCGAGGTGGATATCAGGCCGGGATGGATCGGCTCCGAATTTAATCTTGAGGGGAACTTGCTTTTCGAAGCTCTTTTTTAGTTTCTTAAGCAGTTCTTCCTCCGGAAGGATCTCGTGGACCCCGCGGCGAATTTCTTGCAACTGTTCTTCAGCACTGATTTTAATTTTCATGCTGTCTAGTGTACTTGAGCCAGTGCTTTTCTTCTACCTTGAAAAGTGCATTCGCTCGGCCCAGCCCATCACTTTTAAACTGAGTTCTTTCGAAGAAAGTGGCCTTTAGGAACGGCATGGGCAGTTCAATGAGTGTGGTTCCCCGAAACTTTTTGACTGAGTCCTGGACTTCTTTGATCACCTTGGAGCGAAAGCGCGGTACGGTGGCGATGTTCGACGCCATGCTAACTTCCGGTGCCCCCTTTAAAAGTAAGGCTTGAGGGGCACTCGCCTCAACCACCTCAATCGACAGGTGAGGGATCTCATTTTTCTGTTCCAGCTTGAGTCTCAATCCCAGTTGTACCGGAAAGGTGATCGAACTTCTACCAGTCATGGTGCGTCTGACGCCAGTAATTTTGTTTGTAAGATGAATGTAGCCATGGAACACATCGCCTTCCTTATCGATGGTCATCATCACTCCCCCTTTGGCGAGTGAGATTTCTCCATCGGAGAAGGCCTGCGCCAAGAGTCCCGCTTTTACGGCAGCTGTGAGTGCCTGATTGATGAAGGGCTCTCCTATCGAGACCACAATGTTCGCCTTATTTTCTTCGAGGGTTCTGAATATTTGAGTCATCGAAGCGGAGTAGTCGCGGTTGCTGCGATTGATGCGTGGATTAACAGGAGCTGTCTCAAGGCATGACTTCACATCATAAGCCTCGGAGGGTAAGCACAGCACCCCTTTCAAGCGAGCTCGCGCGTGGCTCTGCGTAGCAACAATATCATCGACACTCATGGCTCCTGCCAGTAGCTCTGTCTCCTCAAAGAAAGACTTTGGGAATTTAAACTCGAGGTCATCATCTCCAGCAGGATCTTCAAACACTTCTAAATTCTTCAAAACGATGATGTCTAGGATGAACTTTTTCATGGATTCTTTTTCGCGCACGATCCAGTTTTTGAGCTTAGCTGGATCAATCTTAATGGACCGATTGCCAATTCTCATCTCCACATCTGGAACGATCAAATCACGAAAATTTAATTTCACAGCATCAGGCAAAGAACGTAGTTTTTTTAGTGCTTCACGTAGATCCACTTTCTCAAGCTTCAGCCCCATACTCTGATCACCCAAAACGGTCTTCCAAAGTGCTTCCACCGGGAGTGTGGTGCCATCAATTTCAAGCTCCGCGCCGATGAGTTCAATGGCGAACACGATGGGTCTTCCATTGGTAGAATGCAGCGAGACCTCAAGGGATATCTTTTCAGCCCCCAGCTCAAGGCCTTGGACGTTATGCTTCATGTTCCAGAGCATGTGACCACTTTGAGTCGAAGGAATGATATCTGCATCGAGGTTATCAAGCCCGTAATTAAAGTTCTCTATCACCAACCTGAAATCGGACTTGAGCATGTCAATTTTTAAGAACTCCAAGAGCAGGCGGTACCAGTCACGACCTTCTTGTGTAAACCCATTCAGGCGAGGGCTGAGATTAAATACCAGTGGCTTCTCAATGGTGCTCCGGTAGGGATCCGGGAGACCATTTTGCAGAAGTACAGCGCGGACATGGTTAAGAAAAATATCGCTCCAAGCTTTATCGAAGCGGGTTTGAATGACCACGTCGGAATCACCCGCAACGGTCGCCGCCCAGACTGAACCGAAGTTAAAAATAAGGACAGCTATCAATAAAATTCTTTTCATGGGCGCAAGGTTTACCAAGCTTAGTATGATCTTT
The DNA here is from genome assembly GCA_021299675.1 of Pseudomonadota bacterium. GTDB lineage: Bacteria > Bdellovibrionota > Bacteriovoracia > Bacteriovoracales > Bacteriovoracaceae > UBA6144. The sequence goes on from JAJTIF010000219.1 coordinate 2,310, forward strand.
CAGTAACCTAGGAAATTAAGACAGGGTCTTAGGAATTAATTTAGACATTTCATGGGTTTACACATCTTGCCAAATCCCCACGGCCAGAGCTATCAAAGGTCTATGAAAAAATTCTTCTTCCTAATGCTTCTAAGTTTTAGTGCTTATTCCTCTAACCTTGAAAGCTGGATTGAGTTTCAAGAGAAAGCCTCTTGGCAAAAACTCCTGAAAAATCTTTCACCCGCTGGGGCCAACACCGGTGTTGTGATCGCTTCCCCTCAACGAGTGAATCCTGATTACTTCTTCCATTGGGTGC
>JAJTIF010000069.1 GCA_021299675.1 Pseudomonadota bacterium
AAGAGAGAAAAATATCGCCCTTGATAGCACTGCTTTTGATGCCGCCATGGCAAAACAAAAAGAACTCTCTAAGAAGGGTGGCAAATTTAAAGTGCAAGAAGACAACTTGAAGCTCTTCTACGGTATCAAAGAAAAGTCTGGTGCGACTCAGTTCGTGGGATACACAGACACTGAAGTTAAAGCCAAACTGATTGCCAAGGAAGAGATCAACGGAGCCTTTCACCTGATTTTCGACAAAACTCCCTTCTATGGAGAAGGCGGCGGACAGGTTGGAGACAAGGGCGAAGTCTTTGGAACTGAAGGAAAGCTCACAACGATCATAGATACTCAAAAACCAGTAGATGATCTCTTTGATCACCTCTCAGAAGATGCTGATGCACTCGAAGTCGGACAGAGCTACACGCTTCGGATTAACACCGAAGAAAGAGAGCTGACCAAGAGAAATCACTCCGCTACTCACCTTCTCCAGTCGGCGCTGATCAAAGTGCTTGGCTCACACGTCAAGCAAGCCGGCTCAAGTGTCGGCCCCGATCGCTTGCGCTTCGACTTCACTCATCCGGAAGCGCTTAAGCCCGCGGAGATTAGTCAGGTCGAGGAACTTGTGAACGCAGCGGTCGCACGGCACCTAAAAGTTGAAGCCGCAGTGATGACAAAAGATCAAGCGACAAAAAAAGGAGCCATGGCGCTCTTTGGTGAAAAGTACGGCGATCAAGTGCGCGTTCTCAGCATGGGGGACTTTTCCTGTGAGCTCTGCGGAGGCACCCACGTGACTAACACTGGTGACATTGGAGCTTTTAAAATCATCATTGAAACATCTCTTGCGAGCGGCATCAGAAGGATTGAAGCGATCACCTCTGCCACAGCGATGAAGTGGCTTATGAACCGCTCAACTCTTCTTAGCGAGCTCGAAAAAGAGTTTGGCGCCAAAGAAGAAAAAGTTCTCGAGAAGATTTCTCTTCTACAAGTTGAGCTGAAATCAAAAACAAAACTGATTGATGAGTTAAAAGAAAAGTCGATGGCTTCAGACATCGCACAAATCTTCAAGTTGTCTGGAAAATCCGGCAGCTATGACTTCTACACAGCCGATGCCAGCCACCTCGAGGGTTCAAGCCTTAAAAAACTTGCAGATCTGTTCTCAGATAAATTTCCGATGGGTCTTGCTCTTATTCAACATCTTGATGGGGATAAGGTTTCGGTGCTCTTGAAAGCTCCGCGCACAGCCAGTGAAATAAACTGCGGAAATATCCTGAAGACAACTCTCCCACTGATGGATGGTAAGGGAGGCGGGAAACCCGACATGGCCCAGGGATCTGGCACCAAATTAAAGCTCAATGATTTTATAAATGCCGTTAAAAAAGAGTTAACAATATGAAGATATTATTTCTCCTCCTCGCACTCGTCAGTGTCAGTTGCACCGGAAAGAAAGATACTGGCCTTAAAGAGCTGAGACTTTCCCTTTCTGCAGAGATCTCCACCATTGATCCTGCCACCTGTTACGACACTGTTTGCGCCAATTTAGTGGCGAACTCTTATGAAACGCTCTTCGAGTATGAGTACCTCAAGCGTCCCTATCAGCTCCGCCCACTGCTCGCCGAAGAGATGCCTAGCTTCGAGAACGGGGGCAAGAAAGTTACAATCAAAATCAAAAAAGACATCAAGTACCATCCCCAAAGCTTTCTAGCACCTGATCGCGCAGTCACCGCTCAAGACTTTGTGAACGCCATTAAGCGCCAAGCCTTCACCCCGACAATGGGCAAGGGCTGGTGGATGTTCGAAGGCAAGATCAAGGGCCTCGATCAGTGGCGAGAAAAAGTGGGAAGTGATCTCAATGCTTTCATGACCACGCCCGTTGAGGGGCTCGAAACTCCAGATAACTGGACCCTCGTCCTTCACTTAACTCAGCCCTTTCCACAACTTCAGTTTTCTTTTGCGATGACTTTTACTTCACCGATTCCTGAGGAAGCATTCAAGCACCTCAATAATGATCTGGGCCTTGTCATGGTCGGCACAGGTCCCTTTATCCTCAAGGACTACAACCAAAACCAGCAAGCCATCTTTGAAAAAAATAAAGACTATAGAACGAGCCTTTATCCCACTCAGGGTGATCGGTATGCCAACGAGCAAGGTCTGCTCCTTGATGCCGGGAAGTCTCTCCCGCTTGTCGACCGAGTCTCTATGGTTGTGATGAAGGAACAGCAGACAAGCTGGCTTAACTTCATGGCCGACAAAATAGACATGCTGACAATTTCAAAGGATTACTACCAAGCTGCCCTCGGACCTGATGGGAAACTGAAAAAAGAGTTGAGTAGTAAGAACATCGAGTTGCACGTCGCTCCTACTCTGATTTACTGGTGGCTCTCTTTTAACATGAAAGATCCTATCATCGGGAAAAACAGACTTCTGCGTCAGGCGATTGCCTATGGTGTTGATGTTGAGAAATTCATCAAGCTCTTCACCAGCAACACAGGCCAGAAAGCTAACTCGATCTACCCTCCAGGTGTTCCGGGTTACAACCCATCAGCAGAACTTCCCTATAAGTATGATCTCGCAAAAGCCAAAGAACTTCTCGCAAAGGCTGGTTACCCCCCAGGAAAATCAGTGCCAGAGATTACGTTTGATGTGCGAGGCAACTCCACTCTCCAGCGCCAGATCGCAGAATTTGTGGTGCAAGAACTTCGTAACATTGGCATACCGGCGAAGGCGAGCTTGAATAGTTTTCCCGTGTTCCTCGAGCGCTCACGCAGAGGTGAGATGCAGTTTTGGCACGGCGGATGGGTGGTGGATTACCCGGATGCTGAAAATATTCTCCAACTCCTTATCTCGCAGAACGCTCCTCCAGGACCGAATTATAATAATTATTCCAATACTAAGGTGGATCAGCTCTTCGATAAAATTAAAGTGGCTGAAGAAGGCCCAGAGAAACATAAGATGATGGAAGATCTCGAAGCGGAGATCAATCATGACCTTCCCTGGATCATGCTTTACTACACTCGAAGCTATGAACTTACCCAGGAACGAGTAAAAAACTTTCGTTATTCTGACATCGTATTTAACAACATCAAATACTTAAAAATATCCGACAAAAAATAACAAGTACTGACCTGAGGCTTCCAATGGGAGCACTCAGGTCATGGCACAATTTGCCGATAAGCTCTCTAGAACCCTACCTGCAAGGTGAATTCTATGAGAGCTTTTTTTATTTTGATGATCCTCCTGACGAGTCTCCACAGCACGAGCGTTGTGGCTAAATCCTACCTCATTTATAGTGTAGCCCAAGACCTACCCATGGGCGTCGATGAGCAGGTTTTAAAGAAAAATTTCTACGTTAATATGGGCAGCAATCAGGGTGTGAAGAAGGGAACACTGCTTGATGTCTTTCGAATCATTTCGGTACTAGATCCTTACGACAATAGAAAACGCATCAATTACAGAGTGAAAATCGGTGAACTGAAGGTCCTCCACGCCAATCAAGAAGCCGCCATCACCATTTCTCACAAGACACTCACGGAAGATCTTCCGGTGCTTGATCTCGACAGTTTCATTGTCGGTGATCACGTGGCAGTTGCGACCAACTAGCTCTCCATTAAGAAATCCCTGATCTTTTTAACTTTAATGGCTTTCCCCTGAAGGCAATTCTTTTTGACATCTATCACACAGAGATAAATGACGTATTCTTCATCTTTCTCCCATTCAAATGAATCATGAGCGATTTGGATGGAGCGAATCTTGTGACCTGAGTAGAAACCTCTAAAACTAAACTGAGCGACTCCGGGAATCTGGAGAGAGATTTTCAGGCATTTTGTGACGACGAGGATTTTCTTCATCCTTGGGCAGTAGCAATTGCCCGGCCAAAGAGTTCTTGAGTCAAGCAATCGATATCACGTATAATAGAGAGACCTCTTGAGAAATTATTCCATCGGTTTTGGAAAAAGTATCCTATGAAAGACAATACTATTGGTAAGCTCCTTCTCCGCCGTTCACAGCTTACTCCCCAGAGCTACGCTCTTGGTTGGATCGAAGCTGGTGAGATAAAAAATCTCAGTTTTCAAAATTATAAAATTAGTATCGAACAAATCGCCCTTGGTCTTATTAAGCATGGATTACATGTTGGGGACCGTGTTGCCATCCTGGGTGCCACCTCAAAAGAATGGCACCTCTGTGATATGGCGACTCTGTGTTCTCGAGGCGTGGTTGTTCCCGTTTATCCCAGCTACCTAGGCCATGAGATCGTCTACATCCTCAACCATAGCGAAACAAAGATCCTGATTGTTGAAAATGATAATCAGATGGAAAAGCTCACCCCCCACTTAGGAGAACTTAAGGGCCTTGAGCTTATTATTTCGATCACGCAACTTGGAGAAGAAGTTCTTAAAAAATTTCGCAACCAGATCAAGTTCATCACACTCAAAGATCTTGTCGCACAAGGCTCTGAAGACTTACGTGCGCACCCGGACCTTCTTGAAGAAACCATCAAGCAACAGAAACCCGAAGAAACGGCATCGATCATTTATACCTCGGGCACAACCGGTGAGCCCAAAGGTGCCGTGATCACGCAGTTCGCTTTTGCCTGTATGCTGAGTAACGTGCAGAGTTTTATCAAGGGAGCTTTTCACTCCGCAGATCGATCTCTGGTGTTTCTCCCTCTCTCTCACGTTCTAGGTCGCTGCGACTCACTACTTCCTCTCATCTTTGGATGGCAGGCCGTATACGCAGAGTCAATTGAAAAAGTCGCCGACAATCTACTCCTCGTGAAACCCACGATCATGTTAGCCGTCCCAAGGATCTTTGAAAAAATTTATCAGAAAATTAATGAGCAGGTTGCGAGAAGCCCTTTATGGAAGCAGCAAGCTTTCAAGGTGGGAATCCAAGCAGCAGAAATGTACTATGATAAGATCGACCAGGATCGCTCACCTAATGCCGGTGAACTCCTTGCCTTTAAAGCAGCTCAAAAAGTTATCTTTAATACCATATATCAAAAGTTCGGAGGTCGGATCCGCTACCTCGTCTCTGGCGGTGCCCCTCTTTCACCAGAGATCATCAAATTTTTAAGATACTCTAACCTCACTGTCCTCGAAGGCTATGGCCTAACCGAAACCATCGCCCCTTGCTCGCTTAATCCTCTCGAACGACAAATGCCTGGCACTGTAGGCAAACCTCTGGGGGATGTGGAATTCCGGTTTGCAGAAGATGGAGAAATCCTCATTAAGACAGAGGCATTATTTAAAGAATACTTTCATAATCCTGAAGCCACGAGAGAAGCATTCACCGAAAATGGGTGGTTCAAAAGCGGAGACATTGGCCACTTTACCCCTGAGGGTTTTCTTCAGATCACAGATCGCAAAAAAGACATCATCATCACCAGCGGTGGTAAAAATGTAGCCCCTCAGAAAATAGAAAACATGCTCAAATCACAGCGCTGGATTTCCCAAGCTGTGGTGATTGGTGACAAGCGTAAATACCTCACAGCGATCATTGGAATCGAGAAAGAGCGCTTCTTTGATCAACTTGAAAAGCTAGGCCTCTCTCATGACTGCACCCAAATTGAGCTGGCTCAGCACCCACAAATTAAAGAATTAATTCAGGGCGACATTGATAAGGTCAATCAGGGTCTGGCCCAATTTGAGACAATTAAGGAATTTTGCGTTGCGCCGACTGAGTTTACGACGGCCAATTATCTCACCCCAAGCCTGAAGATTAAGCGCAAACTGGTTTCAAAAGACTTTGGCGATCAAATTGAAGCAATGTATCAATAGTTTCTTTTGACTTTAGGCCCCCAAACTTCTAATAATAAAGACCCTAATCATTCATTTAAAGAGGTCTCACATATGGCTCGCGTGACCGTTGAAGACTGCCTTGAGCATGTTGAAAATCGTTATGAACTCGTTCACCTCACAGCAAAGCGTGTAAAGCAATTACGCGAAGGTGATGACGCTGAAGTTAAGTCAAAAAACAAAGAAGTTGTGACTGCTTTGAGAGAAATTGCTGCAGGTAAAGTTAAGCACGTCATGAAAGCAGAATACGATTCAGACGAGTTTTAATCTTTTAAAAGATTCAACTATAAAAAAAGCCCCGCAAAGCGGGGCTTTTTTTTTGCTTATGGCTTAAGTGCAATCTTTAGAACTTCATCGAAGTGTCTTACTGGGAAGAACTTCAATCCCTTTCTATGTCTCTCTGGCACTTCCTTGAGGTCTTTCTCGTTTTGCCAAGGAAGGATAATGACTTTGATGCCCGCGCGCTTCGCAGCCAGTACCTTTTCTTTGATCCCGCCAACTGGAAGAACTTTACCAGTAAGAGACAACTCTCCCGTCATCGCCACATCACCGCGTACTTTTCTCTTCGTCGCAAGACTATAGAGCGCAAGCGCCATGGTTATGCCCGCAGAAGGTCCATCTTTTGGTGTCGCTCCAGCTGGTAGGTGAAGGTGAATCTCGTGTGTTGCCAGAAAGTCTGTTGCTTCTTCCGCCATGCTCGGAGGAGTAACTTTTAGAGCATCCTTAGGATCTGCAGGCACATTGATCATTTTCTTTTTTCGAACAGTGGGCTTCTTAGGTTCGTTCTTTTCAATCTCTTCCTGCAGCATCTTCTTCACAAAGCTATAAGCGAGATTTGCTGACTCATTCATCACATCACCCAACTGACCGGTGAGCTTGAAGCCTTTGCCCTTAAGAGGAATAGATTCGATGAAGAGGATATCGCCACCAAAGGATGTCCAGGCAAGACCGGTGACAACTCCAGGCATGAGTGGCTTCTCAGCCTTATCAGTTTCAAATCTCTTTGATCCTAGAATTTTTTCAAGATCAATGGGCTTAGGATTGAAGGCTGTCTTCTTCTTCGATGACACCTTTTCAAGGGCCGCGCGACGGCAGAGTTTAGCGATATACTGTTCCATCACTCGAACACCTGGTTCACGAGCGTAGTCAGCGATCAGACTCTTAAGCACAGCCGCGGAAAGTTTCATGTCCTTTGTCGTGAGACCATGTTTCTTCAATTGCTTTGGAATGACCCAACGGGTAACAATCGAGAGCTTCTCTTCAAGGGTATAGCCTGAAATTTCAATCAATTCCATACGATCCAGAAGCGCTTCCGGAATCTCGCCGACATAGTTAGCGGTGGCGATAAAGAGCACCTTTGAGAGATCAAAAGGGACATCAAGGTAGTTATCGATGAAGGTCTTGTTCTGTTCTGGGTCCAACACCTCGAGGAGTGCCGATGCGGGATCACCCTGATAGCTCTTACCTAGTTTATCAATTTCATCGAGCATGATCACCGGGTTATTCACTTCCACACGCTTGAGTGCTTGAATCACTTTTCCAGGCATCGCTCCCACGTAAGTGCGACGGTGCCCTTTGATTTCTGCTTCATCACGCATGCCCCCCAAAGAGAATCTATAAAATTTTCTTCCGAGCGCATTGGCAATACTATGACCCAGAGATGTCTTACCAACCCCCGGAGGGCCTGAGAGACAAAGAATAGTCCCATCGTATTCAGGCTTTAGTTTCCTGACAGCCAGGAACTCAAGGATTCTCTCTTTGGCTTTTTCTAGACCGTAGTGATCTTTCTCTAGAGTCTTCTTCGCCGTTACGATGTCCACCATGTCTTCAGTGTGTTTATTCCACGGAAGCTGTGTCATCCACTGCAGGTAGGTGCGAGTGACATTATATTCGGGAGAGCTATCAGGGATTGACTCGAGACGCTCAAGTTCTTCCATCGCAACCTTCATCGCGTCTTCTGGCAGCTTCGCTTCTTCGATAGCCTCTTTTATTTTTTTAACATCTTTAGCTTTCTCGTCTTCATCCATGCCAAGTTCATTGCGAATAACTTTGAGTTGCTCTCGCAGAAAGTATTCCCGTTGATACTTGTTAACCTTATCGTTTACTTCATCAGTGATCTTCTTCTGAATGTCAGCAACATCTTTTTCGCGCTTGAGGTAGACCAGAAGCTTGGCAAATCTCTTTTTCACAACGAGAGTCTCGAGGAAGTCTTGCGCCTCAGGAACATCCAGAGAAAGAGCAAAGGCCACAAGATCCGCAAGGCTTCCCGGTGAGGGAGAATTGAGCATCGCGAGTTTCATCTCTTCGTTAAAGTAAGGATTTATCTCCGAAAGCTTCTTTACTTGGTTAATGACCGAGCGTGTGTATGCATCGAGCTCTTCGTCCGGTTCGTGGATATCGCTGAACACCTCTGGACGACACAGCAGAAGTGGAGACTCCGTAATGTACTCGGAGGCGCGGTAGCGTCTCATGCCGTGAACGAGAAGGTTTACGCTGCCATCAGGGAGTTTAAGCTTTTTTACAATCTTACAGATGACTCCCACTTTGTAGATGTCGTGAGGAGTGAGTGGTTTAAGGTTCGCCTCAGGCGCATGGAGATTGTTGTGCTCACTTTCTTCGTACTCTTCCTCATCGTCATCATCAGTGCCGAAATCACTGTCTGTTCGATACTCCGCCTGGTCTTTGAACTTAACGAGGTTTAGGGCGATGTAGTTATGCTTGGCAAGATAAGCATCAAGCTCGGATGTATATTTATCTTCAGACAGAATGATCGGTGCGATCATACCCGGGAAGATTGGACTGTTCACGATAGGAATGATCACGACCTCGGATGGAACTTCCCCGAGGAAATTTGCATCCGAATTTGATTTCATCGTTTTCTTTTCTCTGGCCATTTTTTTCTCCCAAATTATTAAGACTTACGGACGAACATCGATCACTAAACGGCCAGGACTGTCGAGGTAAAATACATCGTAGTTGTACTTACTCTTTAAATTAATTTCCATGGTGACTTGGTCTTTATCGATAGCTAAAAAATCGACTGACTTCACGTACTTTGTGTTTGTGAGAGATTTTAACTGCGGGTTCACCGATGTCTGAAAAAAATCAACGCTGATTTTTTTATCGGTTTCTGAAATGTGGCCGTAGAGTTTTGGAATGCTCTCTCCGGTGAAATCAATCACTATTCTCTCGTAGCCCTGCTGTCCCGCACTTGAACTTCTAATGGAGGAGATGGTCGAGCTTGCACCAGCATTCTGGTGAAAGACGCCGCTTGAGAGATAAATGGATTTCTTTTTTGATCCAAGTTTCCAGATGCGTTCTTCTGTGAGGTTTTGTGCAAACGCAGAGTACCCGATAAAAAGAATCAAGATGCTAAATAGTTTCATATGTCGCCCATCCTTGTAGAAGAAATTCTACAAAACCAAAGAGATGAAGACAAACAAAGCTATGATTTTTTTGATCTAATTTTCTGAGGAAGAAATGCAATTAGCAAAAGACCCAAAACGAAACTCGCAGGCCCCGATCCACCACTCGAGTTGGGAGGCTCAATGGTTCCACATGACGCACCCGCTACTTGTGAAGTTCCCGCCTCTTCCTGCTGACCTGCCATGGCAGCAGAAGAGACGTTGTTTGCCTTCACTGCAAAAGTATAGGGCGCATCTATGCAACTCGAATTATCACTGATTCGACCACCTAAGTCCGAATAGAGAACTTGATTGCCTCGATGAATCTCAAACATAACGAGATAGGGTCGGTCTTTCAGTGTGAACGTACTCGAATCGGGCATCGTCATCATGATTTCATAGGCGTCGAGGGCCCGTGGAGCAAGAGAAATATCGAGCAGATTTTGTGAGCCCGTTGCACTCAAGGGGTAAGAGAGTTGACGCTGAAACAGAGGCCTCAAGGTAGAGGTTTCGGTTCTCGGCGGTGGGTAGTCGCGCCCGGGGTTAGGATTAACTTGCGGGCGATCTGGATCCGTGAGCGAACCGAAGGGACCGCTAAGATTAACACTAAAATCAACGGGCGAGCCGATCGCCGTACTAAGAATTTTCATCACAAGGGTGGAACCAAAGGGAAGATCACCAAGATAACTGAGATCAAGTTTTATTAAGTCTTCTCGAGCTTCATCGGGGTCCGAGGAACTAATGATCTCCGTTGATGAGTAGTAACCAACGAAACTTGAGATAGGCCTAGAGGGTTGGGAGCTAAACTCGTAGACGCCGGATCCTGTTCTAAGCTTTGCATCCAGGTAGGTAGGACTGACTCGAACTTGGCAGCGAATACTTACCACTCCAACGTCTAAGTCTGATTGAGATGAAGAGAGTCTCACTGCTTGGGGCTGGCCACGAGTTTGAGAGGCGCAGGTTTCAAAAAAACTGCCGACATAACTCCCGGGGCAGAATGTATTTTTGGCACTTCGGAATGCGTCTGGGAGAGAATCTAATTTTCTCAGTGGTTCCGTATAAAGATAGTACGTATGCTCAACATCAAGTCCGTCTATCACAAAACTCCCATTCTCCTGGGTGAGCGCAGAGGCTGCAACATCTCCTGTTTTAAGACTAATCGCTTGGACATGAGCTCCGAAAACAGGAACTCGATTCCCTCCCAAAACTCTCCCTCGAATCTTACCAAAGGCCGTGGCATGGTAGATTGAGCGAAGTCCTGAGACATCATCTTGGTGTAATCCGTGCTGACCTCTGAAGCTAGTAAAAAGCATCGTGCTTTCTCTCACTTCCGAGTGAGCGAGTCCTGCAAAATGCCCTAGCTCATGTGCAATCACATCACCAAGATACACGCATCCCATGGCGCTCTTTGATTGCGTAAAACAGAACCCGGGATTTGTTTGATGGTTAACGTAGATCTGTCCGTTCTTAATAATCCCATCACCAGGGTTGTAGGATAGTAGCGTGACGGCCACCACCCCCGGACTAAAGAATCTTGGATCAGAACTAAAACTGAGTCGATTAGCAGAATATGGATTACTCGTAATCCCTACGGGCGAGGCTTGGTTCCAGAGGGAAAGAACCTCGTTAATGTCAGTAGACGCTCTGGCAGTACAAGTCGCTTGGAGGGAAAGACTTAGGTGTCGACAAAAAATATTTTTGCTCGGATCAAAATCATTTGCGGACGTATCGACGTTAATTTGTAAATTTGAGCTGCTCCAGCGGATCGGAACTCTGAGAGTGGATTCGGTTAATACGTAGGAATAGGAAGGCGCTATAGCCCCCAGAAAAAAAAGAATGAAAAAAAGACATCGGCCAATTTTTAACGTTGGCCTTTGAGGCTCCACCATTTCTTCAACACACCCATAACTCCCAAGAGTGCTAGGAGCCAAAAACTGCTCATAGTCTGTGAGTTATTACTATTTTCAGGGTTATCGAGGTTTGATGCAATTGAGCGAGAATTGCCGTCTTTCTGAGTAACGAAGCGGGTTTTGGATTTTTTAAATTCATTGTAGTATTTATCGACAAAAACCTCTTTAAAAGGTCTGTCTTTAACCACCGAGATCTTGCGCTGAAACTGAGTGATTTCAATATTCGATAACTCACTGTAAGTAGGAAAAACCGAGTTCACGACTAGAGTCTTTTGTCCGATCTTTACCACTTTGAAGGTCCCCAGTGCCATTCCCTGAATCCAGAGCCTGTCATCAGTGTGTTGGGTAAGCAGCAATGCCCGCTTTTCCCCAGGAACAAATTGTGGCGCCCCCTCAACTTTGAGTGCGGAGTCAGTTGTTTGGCCACCAGGGTAGTAGACTTTAACTTCGGTTAAACCGAACTCCTCTGCATCCACTCCGAGCTCTTTCTCGATTCTAAAGAGGGCCTCCGTAGCGACTAGGCCATCTTCTAAGACAATTGTTTTGCTTTTAAGAAAATCCCCAATGACCACCGCATCTGCATGCTGAGCTAATTTTTCCAAGGGGACAGGTTCGAAAGTCGTCCCCCAGGCGGAGGCAATTATGAGGTTAGTAAGCACTAATATAAGGCTATTCTTCATGAATAACCTATCGGCTTAGTCAGCTAAGAACTTGAGTCTTTTGCTATAGATAATTAAGGTTTATCGAGTCTTTATGAAAAATAAGCTCTGAATCCGCGAACTTAGAAAATATTGGGTCAGAGTCAATAACCACCAGAGTATTTCCCCTTAGAGACAGGTCTTTCAGAAACTGGCCGATTCGAATCAGCTCTTTTTCTGACAAACCGAATGAGAGGTTCTCAAAAACCACAAGGCTTGATTCGATGTTCTTCAGCAATTTTGAAAGCAAGTAGAGTCTTTGTTTTTCTCCACCCGACAGTGAGTTCAGGGGGCGGTCCAGGGAGAGATAATCCAAATTAAGGATTTTGAGGTATTCCCAAGTGCGTTTGAATTTTGGTGTGAGCTCGATGCGAGAGAGAACCTGAGACAGCGGAAGATTGAAAGCATCTGCCACAGTCATTTGCCCATCGCTGATCTCTGCGTAAATCGGCTTCATCTTTTTCCCCTTGCAATCATCGCAAGGAAGAATGATGTCCTCGAGGTATTGCATCTCTATCACGAGGTGACCGCGGCCATCACACTTTACACACATCCCCAGCTCCGAGTTTGCAGAGAGGTGACCGTCTTTTAATCCAAGAGCTTTGGCGACGGGAAGCTTCAGAAAATGTTTTCTGACAACAGGAGCAAAATCAGTGAGTGTACCGACACTGGATCTAGAGGTGAATCGATTGAGATTAGAATCAATCACAATGACGTCTTGGATGCTTTGATGACCAGAGATCTTTTTACAGGTTCCTGGCTCATCCACTAAGTTTTCTTTGTGAATGCTCTTAAAAATGTACTGAGCGAGGATCTTAACTACGGCGGAAGTCTTGCCGGAACCTGAATCGCCATGAACCCAAAGCAACTGCTCCAGGGGAATTTCAAAGTTCGAAAAGGTGTGACCATAAATTTGTGGCTTTTCCACTTTGATCGTCTTCTTGGTCGGACCAGCTGTTTGTTTTTTTTCGATCTTTGTTTTTACAGCTTTGGAGATAACCTCCGAGGATGGACCCATTTTAATGATCTCACCACCAGCTCCGCCTGACTCAGGTCCCATCATCACAAGAAAATCACTGGCTGATTGCATCTGGTGAGAGTGGTCGATAATGATCACCGTATTGCCTTGAGCAATGATCTGTCTTAAACCAAGGATGAGCATGTCCTGTTCATGTGGGCCCAACCCAAGGCTTGGTTCGTCTAAAATAAAAAGCGAATCTGTGCCTTTGAAAGAGAGGTACTTCAACAGGAGCAAGCGTTGGTATTCTCCAGCAGAAAGGGAGCGAGTCTTTCTTTCTAAGGACAGATGACCTAAGCCCATTTCACAAGCAAGTTTGGCTTTATCAAAAAGCTCAGCACAGATTTTTTGTGCATGATCCTTTTGAGACTTCGAAAGCTCTTGCATGGAATCTCTGAAGGCTGCGAGTGTCATCTCGCTAAAGTCCCTCAAGGCAAGACGCTTGAGCTTAAAGTTACCCACTCTCATATCTAGGCGAGAGCCTTTGCAATCCTGACAAACAACTTCTTTCTGCATCTTGCGAAGAAACACTCTCACCGCAGGTTTATATCTTTTAGAATTGAGATAGTTTTTTATTTCCTCAAAGCCCTCCCACTCACCTTCTCCTTTTTCCAGTACATCAAAGAATGCCTTGGGCATCTCTTTGAGTGGGGTGACCACAGACCATTTCTTTTTTTTCATGAGTCGATCGAGTTGAGCTGAATACCAGTCTAAGGGACTAAACTGTAAGAAGCGAAGTCCCCCTTCTGTGTAGCTTAAATCCTCATCGATCATTTTTGTCCGGTCGAACACAAGATTCGCCCCATACCCATTACACGCCTTACAGGCACCGAGTGCGGAGTGGGGCGAAAATGCACTCACTGTCACTTGATTTAAACCTGAGTAGTCACAGGAAGGACATTGCTTTTGCGACTGAAAATTGAAATCTAATAATTTTTTTATCCCAATCTTATAGAGCTTGAGAGGCTTATCCTTTATCTTTTTGATGAGCTCTGCGTTTCTTTGATCCAGAGATGAGAGGGTAGAATGTTTAAAACGTAAAACCTCCCAGTATTCATCGGTGTGACTAAACTCATTAATCAACTTAGTTTTAACATTATACGAGCGAGCAGGAATAAATCCTTCTTCAAACACCGCTTGGGCGATCTCTTTATCAATTAATACGTGCCAGACCTCTTCCTCTTTCACCTTTGAGACTTTCTCGAGTTGAGAGGAGAATCCAATTTCTTTCACGGCCAGCTCATGGGTTGGACAAAACTCTTGGGAGTAATGGTAGAAAAGAGACTGTAGGTTTTCAGTGATTCGCATGATGTCAGCCACGACTGACCGTGACCCCATCACAGGATTGATCTGCGGTAGTCCAAAAACTGGCAAAACCGGAAAAATTTCATCCACATCGACAGCGGTTGGCCGGTCGGCAAAGAACTTCATGCTATTGGGAAAGGAGTTCACGAATCTTCGTTTGGATTCATTAAGTAGTGTATGAAAAGCCAGCGAAGTCTTTCCAGACCCGGATGGGCCTGCGAAGCAGACGAGTTTCTTTAGCGGGATATCAATATCCACATTTTTTAGATTGTGGACTCTTGCCCCTCGAATTCGAATAACTTCATTGGATTTACTCATCGCCCACAGAATAATCCTTCCCGGGCACTAGGCGAACAAGAAAGTGCGAGTGTTGAGAGCTTGTGGAAATAAAAAAGGGCCCCATAAAGGAGCCCTTTTCCATAAATCGAAAACTGATTCGATTAACGCTTAGAGAACTGACATGAACGACGTGCACCACGAAGACCGTACTTCTTACGCTCAACCTTACGTGAGTCACGAGTGAGGAAGCCAGCTTTCTTAAGATCGCCACGAGTTTGTGGAACGAATTTAAGAAGAGCACGAGCGATACCCAAACGGATAGCACCAGCTTGACCAGTCACACCGCCGCCCTGAACGTTGATATTAAAATCATACGCATCAGAAGCTTTAACGAGTTGAAGTGGTTGGTTCACGATAATGCGGCTTGTCCCCACTGGGAAATAGTCCGAAAGTTCGCGGTGATTAACAGTAATTTTTCCAGTTCCACGAGAGGCGTATACGCGAGCTACCGAAGTTTTGCGGCGGCCGATCGTGTGAACATCATAACCTTTAGCTTTACTCATAATTTAGTCCTTAGAATTTCAAAGTCAGAGTTTCTGGTTTTTGAGCGTCGTGCGTGTGCGTTGGACCTACGAATACTTTAAGCTTAGTAAGTTGCTTACGGCCTAGAGTATTTTTCGGAAGCATGCCTTTAACGGCTTCCATCACGATGAGCTCAGGGTGCTTAGCAAGCTGCTCTTTAGCTGTACGTCTTTTAATCCCACCAATGTGGTTGGTGTGCCAGAAGTACTCTTTCTCATCCCACTTCTTTCCTGTGAACTTAACTTTCTCTGCATTAACTACAACGACGAAGTCCCCTGCATCGTTATTAGTACAGAAAGTTGGCTTGTTCTTCCCACGAAGAACTTTTGCTACTTCAGAAGCCAGGCGACCTACAACAAGATCAGTAGCGTCGACGACGAACCACTTCTTGTTTTGCATGTCCGCTTCTTTGAGCGCGAACGTCTTTTGCGTAATCATAAAAAACACCTCATAAATAAAAATTATCGGCCTGTAATTTACATGCTGAAAAAGAGGCCAAACTTCTAAGGGGTTCAGCGTTTTTCTTTCGAAATTCTTCCAGATAAAGGGGGGGACTAGAAGAACCCGATTGACACATGGAAGCGTCCAGGGGCCTCGAGTGTACCATCAGGATTGCGCTTTCTCAAGAGTTTGAAGCCATAATCAAAGTCGAGAGTTCCAACCGGGGTAACGATCTTAAAAGTGACACCTGCGGACTGGCGAAGTTCGCCAAAATCCACCGAGTCTCGATAGATGCGGCCCGCATCAAAGAACAGTCCAGCCATCAGGGAATCATTAATAAAGTATCTCGGCTCTACTTTAATATTAGCCATATAGGCCTTATTTTGGATCCGGTCTTCACCGATATCCTTACCGTCGGGCAATCGATTGATCTCTTCATCTGTGTATCCACGGACAATATCAGTCCCGGTTAATCTAAAGAGTTTGATGTTAGGAATATAGCCCTGCGTTACAACTTGACCCGATTCCGGATCAACGACCGGATTACCAGAATCATCCAACCTCACATTTTTTGCCAGGTTTTCTTGCAGGCCTCCAACAACAGAAATGGCGATGGTTCCCCGGGGGATAGGAATGTAGAAACGGTTACGCATAATAAGCTTATAAAAGTTTATGGTGAGATCATCGCTACGCTGTGAAAGGAAGTTGGGATTCGCAAACTCATTTGAAACGTTAAACCATGCACCCGCCGTGGGGTTGATTCGGGAGTTTCTAAAATCAGCAGTGAAACTTGGAGTCAGGGCACCGATCACGAAATTTCCATTGTCTCGAGCCTCCGTAGCATCGAACTGCGAAATACTCTCAAATTGATGGCGTAATGAAACAGAGAAATTGGATCCAAAATCTCGGGAAAGTGTATTTGAAATTCTTTGGATGTCGGCGTCGAAGGAAAAGAATCTTCTTCTCTGTGCTGAAAGTGACAGGCCGTAGTCGATGTAGGTCTCTTTGAGATCTGGAACGTTAAGGTTGTTGGTAATATTGTATTCGACTAGACTATTGCCCTCTTTTCTTCTGCGCGAATCGAAGGCCTGAAAATCAAGTCTCTGGTTAACTTGACCTGTCAGTGAGGTCGAAATGTTTTCACCAAAAAGATTGATGTAGGAGATAGTCCCAGAGAGCTTAATACCGATATCGGTTCGGTAGCCCGGTGCAATTTCAATCAATCCATAATCACGTTCCGTAACCTCGATCACAACATCCGTAAGTGATGTTTTACCATTATGCATGACCGGTCGAATTCGCACGCTGCCGAAAAGCCCAGTAGCACTCAATGAACTTTCAAGATCACGAAGGGCTTGGGGCGAAATCGGCTCTCCCCGCTTTAGGGGAGTGCGACGGCGAATCACAACAGGTTTGGTTTTTCTCAACCCAACAATAAGCACATTATCTAAAGTTATTAGTTTATCTTTTTTTATCTTTATTAGAATCTTTACCGAAGAGCGGTCACTTCCGTAGCGTACCATGTCGTCGCTATCTTTGTTCACAACGTCGGCGTAGTACCATCCGTTGGTTTGAAAATCATTGATGATGGATTTCAAATCATCCCTGAACTGATTCGGGTTGAATGGCTCCCCGACCTTAGTCTTGATCATATCTGCGACGTGCGCTGCCTCTTCACTAGAGACGCCTGAAAGCTTTATGTCATCCACGATGACACGACTGCCCTCTTGAATGTTATAGTCGAGCTCGACTTCACTTAGATCGGCACTAAAAATCAATCGCGGAGTCAACACCTTGGCCCTCACAAAGCCCTGGTCAATATACTGGTTTCGCAAATAATCACTAAAACGATTGAAGCTGTCTTCGTCAAAAAATCCTTCCTGCGCCATCTCAGTAGCTTGTTCATGCCACATTTTTTGTAAGGTGGTATCCGTGTAAAACTGAGCACCAGTAAAACGTACAGCACGCAGACGTGTGCGCAGCCCCCTATCGAGGATTATCTCGTGCATAGAAATTTTTTCACCATGCAAATGGGTTGAATCATAAATCTGCACATCAATCGTTGGCTTCAGGTATCCGTTTTTCCTGAGTATTTCCTGCATCGCTTGGATGGTGTTGGGGACGTCTAGTGAGCGTTTGAAGCGTTTGATGTTTTCTTTTAGAGCCGTGTTGAACTGAATTTTGACATCTTGATAAGGCAGGGGTTTCTCTTTAATGTTGAACGCAAAGTTTTTGTCATTCTCAATAATTATTTTCACCCGAACATTTAAACCATCAATCACTGGCTTAACAGTCACACTCGATAACAAGTATCCATAGGAATATAAATCAGCCTCAAACTCATCAGCCTTGGACCTGAGGTTTTGAATATCAAAGTTTTTGTTCAGGAGTTCATTGAATTTTTGTTCAGCAAATCGACGGATAACATGAGATGTCGTTGATACATCAAAGGAATGAATCACCTGAGATTCACCGGGTTTGATATCGATTGAAACCTCGATGTAGTCATCAATTGTTTGTGTTTTGAAATTAATTTTAGCGAGTGGGTAACCCTTTGAACCTAGGTACTGACGCAATCGGATGTCTTCCTCATAAAAGACGTCCCCCTCGAACCACTGCCCAGGTTTAATCTTTGAGTTCCGCTCAACATATTCTTTAATCTGCGAATTCTTCGAGCTAATCTTTACGTCTGAGATCAGATACTTCGGTACAAATGAAATTGAAATTTTTGCTTTGCCCTCTTGCTCATGCAAAGACCAGCTAAGATCCCTCACGCCCCCAACGGAAACTATAACTTTAAGAGTTTGTCTCAAATGAACGATGTTACGGTATTTGTTTTTTAAGATTTGAAATCTGTCTTTATGATTAAGGCAGCTCTTGGACGTTCCACATTCAACCGCAACCTCTGTGATGTGCAAATTGGCGTACGTATTAAAACAAAGAAGAGATAAAAAGATTAAGATAAGTTGCTTCATTTGAAACTCATCCTAAATTTCACGTCTCCACCGATGGAGTTATCGATGATGTCTTCTTGGCCTTCGGCATTGGTGCGTAGTTCGTAGATCCCCTCAAATTGTATGTTCTTTGAAACACCATAATTCAAGTTCATGCGTTGGCGCTGACCTATCTGTCCCCCCACTGTGCTAGAAACGGAAAGTGTCATGGCTTCGGAGAGACGCTTCTTTACCTCAATATTGGTTGCTGTACGAGTGCGCGCGAGCGTTCCAGAACCTGATTGCTCCTGACCCCGGCCAGCCAACATACTTTCTTCCGCCTGGACGAACATCGTCCCGAGATTCACCTGAAGGCCAAATTGCTTTTTTACAATGTCTGTGACCTTAAACTGGTCAAAGATAAATGAGCCAACACCGACATTGGTGAGCTGTTGTCTCTCTTGAGGCGTGATCGCGTTAGAAATATCTTCGGTGTAACCAAACGCAATCAAAGACAGGATATTTTGCTTAGTTAGGGCCGGATCACTCGATAGATCAAACGTAAAATTATCTGGAGTACCAAAAACCTTTGCGCTGACTTTATAATTTGCAATATTTGAGCTCGCAACAATATCGAAGTCGGGTTTTGTGATCTCTTTCTTAGAGTTAAACAAGAACTCTGACTTTGATATGATGTATTCGCTGTTCTTGAAGAATACCTTGGACTGAACGCCCGAACTTGTAACCCTTCCTTCGGCAACTGGTCTCAATGGTTCCCCGAGCAACTGAAGATCTGCCAACAGATAGAGATCCATCATGGAGTTATTAATGTGAACAGCATTCTCTGTTTTGACACCGATATCAAGGTTGAAGAGACCTGCCACGGTACTATCTTGTTCTTTTGGAAGGTACTTGGTATCAGAAATTCCACTGGCCTTACTGGTAAAGTCGCTGAGTTCGTTAGCGATGAGACCTTTATTGACGAGGATTGACCCGTTGATCAAATAGGGCGGCTTACCACCAAAGATCAAACCGTTTCCGCTTAATGTAATGTCACTGCGATTTTTAATCGGTATGTTAGCACGCTCTAATTGATAGGATAGATTTATATCCGGCATGCGCTTATCAAAAAGAATGCCTCCACTCGCACTGATTAGTCCCGAGGCAGGCTTAAATTTAAATGACTCTACGTCTAGCTCTTGATTAATCAAAGTCATGTGGTAATTCAAATCACTGATTGCAAAGGGCAAAAGATCGGTGCTCACAACAATCTTTTCGCCTTTGAAGTCACCGCTAAACTCAAAATTCCCATCATACTTGAGGCCAAGCTTAGAAACAGTTCTCCCCTGAGCCCTTTGGATGTTTTTACTAAGTAACTCAAAGAAGATGGCATCCATATCCAAGCTATTTTCAAGACGATAGCGAGATCGAAAGTCTCCGACTCCCCTTGAATCAAATTTCAAAAGTGGGCTGTCCACATCCAGCTTCCATTTCGTGATAAGACCGTTCATGAATTCAATTTGGTTTTTTGGAAATTTTTGATCGATCCTAATCTGATTAGTATTTAGGGAAATTTCCTTAAGCCATAAGTATCCAGTCGGCTTGAATTCTTCTGAGCGGTAGAAATCAAACTCTCCATTAACCAACAACTTGCCATTTGCAGTGTTAAGCTGCAAGTTTTCACCGAATAAACCACGCATGAGAAGGGGGAGATTCTCTACGTTTGCCAAAAGATCCGTTTTGAGCTTCATCCGCTTATTTTCTTCGACGGTTTCTGTGCGAAGTTTAAACCACCCACCGATCAGATCAAGGTTGATAAATACATCACTGCGGTCAAAGTTCCATTCAATCTTTGAATCCCCAACTGACTCTTCTTCAATTCGCGATGAGATTAGCGCCAGAAAGCCATTATGCTTCTGCTCTAATTTAGAATAGGAACCTTTAAATTCTCCCAGAGAAACGAAATCAAGCTTTAGTGGTGTACTCTTGTACAAAGATATCTCAGAAGAGGGCAATCCTCTAAGCGATAGATTATAGTCGAGACGTGAGTCATTCAAGTAGTACTTCAGATCTCCAAAGAGCTTGCCCTTTTCCTTTTCAATGGAAAAATCACGCAGATGGATGACTCTCTTTTCTGATACAAAAGTAAACTTGGAACTTTTAAAAGTTTCATCATAGGCAACTATTTTTTGACCGTAGACATCCGCCTCAACCTTTAGCGTAGAAATTGATTTCTTAGCTGTTAAGCTCACGTGGCCTTGGATGGAGGCATCAAAGTCCTCTGGCAGAAAGGAAAAGCCACTATCAAGAGGGGCAAGAGCATCCTTGAGTTCGTTGAAACTGATTTGGGGTATATCTAGATTTATGTCTAGGTCAAAATCTTTGTAATTAACTCTACCGACCCCTTGATATTCATACCTGGCTTTCTTAGCCTTGAAAAAAGGAATATCGACAATACCATTTTTTAGGCTAAGGCTCATTTCATGATTTGCATTTCCAATTTTATAGCCAAGGATTTCAAAATTATTAAGTTCACCCTTCATACTAAGAAGGACGTCGTCGATCTTTCCCTTAGCCTTGATCGAATTGATTCCAGATCCTTTCAATTCAAGACCTGCGATATTCCCGAGGTCCTCTAAGTTGAGCTGGCCTTTTACAAAATCAAAGTCGACTTCGCCTTTACCAACGTAGCCCTCAATCTCCACATCCGTATTAGTGGATTTCATTTTTGCTTTCATCATCAAGGCATTGTCGATGACAAGAAACTCTGAGTCCCGTAATTCAATTTTTTTGGCATGTATGATAGGCTGCTTCTCATCTATCACAAGTTTAAGATTCTTTACGACAAAGCCATTCACTGGATAGAAAAATAGATCTTTCCGTTTGAGATTAAAACGAATTGTACCTGTTAACTCACCCCGCAGGGGTTTGAGAGAATCGCCGAGGATACGGACAGCATTAGAAAGCTCAAAGTTTTCCAGGCGCGCCGTTACACCGTTAGGCAGTGTTACCGAGTTTGTGTTGTCCCACACCAACACCCTTTCGCCGAGGATGGCTTTCTCATTTCCATTTTCAACTACAAGATTTTCTAGATAGACGTTGAGATCTGAAGAACTCAGTTGTCCTTTGATCTTTTGGGCGATCAGGAAATTGGATTCAAGATCAATAATTTCAAATTCGTTCTCAACACTTGTTCCGGATTCCTTTGACCAACTAAAGCGCCCGTTTGTTCTTAGCGCCCCATTTTGAAAATTAATCTCAGGGACGTTGATCCACTCCGAGATATCAGGGATGAACACATCTGTATCAAACTCACCCTTAATGTTCATGGCATCTATCTTGTGCCAGTTCAAGACCTTGAGATTAGATACGACTTGAGACCGTTTTTGGATCAAAGCTAGATTCGTTGCTGAGAATTCGTTTTTCTTTAATACGCCTTCGATTTTCACAAGATCAATACTGTCTGGCATATTTTCAAGATAGAGGTGTTTGATGCTCCCGTTGATGGATATTTCAGTCTTACCAAGATTCAAACTAAGCGTATTGACGTTAATGACTTGGTTCTTAATTGTCACCTGACTCTGCTCGACTTGAACTTCTTCAATATCTACGGGTAATTTTTTAATTTCTTCTGTAATTAAATCCCAGGGATGCTTTCCCGAATCCTCACTGTCAGCAATGTCGAGATCTACGCTCCCCTGTTGTAGGTATATTTTCTGGAGGTGGATCTTTTCACCTTTAAATAACTCAACATCAAACTCGACCCCAATCTCACCTGCCTCGGCACTGATTTTCGTTCCGAGACGATCATATTCTACTCGTACATTTTCAAGACCTAGAGCAGGAGGAAAGAACTTAATAACTACTTTTGAAAAGCTTACCTCTGTATCTAGTTGGTTAGAGGCAATCTTTGTTATCGATTTCGAAAGGATCCGACCAAATGTTTTTGACTGCAAAAATGTCCAGCTACCAAAAGTAAGTAGTGTGAAGAGCGCAAAGAACAATATGATGAAGGTGTTTATCCTATGCAATTTTCTGCATCCTTTCCTTCAATCTTCTGTAATCCGGATCGACCTTCTTTACTTCATGGTAAGATCGTAATGCCTTTTCAATGTCTCCAACTTGCTCAAACAAAGCTGCCTCCAGATACCTCAGCTCTGTGTATTCATCTAACTGCACATCCTCTTGACCAATAAGCTCGGAGAGCTCCGCAAGAGCGAGGTGATAGTCTCCCATGCGAGTCGATACAATAATTTTCAGATAATCAATTTTACGATGATTTAATTTTGTAAGTTGGATTTCTTTTGATCTTTTTATCAAGAACTTTGCGACCCTGAAAAAATCAAACTGAATGAAGGTTGTGATGAGATCAAGAATCGATTTTTCATCCATTTCTTGAAATGCAATATTTTTAATCATATCGTCTTCAACGCTGCGTAGCTCTTCACTCTCATCTGCAATTGTATTTATTATGTCTTTGACATACTTCGGCTCCTCAAGCCTCAAGTCATCAGCACTGAGCCCTGATGCTTCTTCAGGGATTGAAACCGCTCGCTTCCCTATTAGCCTATCTTTTAGCTTCTTATCGAAACGCGTGAGCTTGATGAGGTTAAAGCCCTTTTTCTTTTTCATCAGCCTGAGAGTTTCTGTAAAGACTTCCTCACTTCGATCAAGGGATAGATCTAGTACTAATTTCAAATGAAACCACGAAGCTTCATAGACCACCAACTCAACTAGTTTCTTCCAGTCACCTGAAGCCATTGTGCTCGTCTCATATTTCTTCAAGATCAAGTGAGATTTATGAGAAAGCAATGATGCATCTATCCCGTTGACCTCTATCTGACTCATGAGCTCGTTACATCTTGCTATGAGCTCTCGTTTTTCAACATCTTTTGTATCTTCAAGTTTGTTAAATTTCTTTTCCACCAATCCCACAATCTCATGCCATTTCTTATCGGCAGAAGTGATATCATCCGTCGCTACTAAGAGCTGCAGGGCCATCACTTGAAAAAATAAGTAATTTTTAAAATAGGATTGGTACCTCTCAATTTCCATCTGCCAGTGGTGATATAGTTTCTTAGATACCAAAAACTCAATGTGCTCACGTGCCGTGGAAGCAGCTTCTGCTTGTTTGCCTGATTGAAAGAGTGACTCTACCAGGTAATGGTAAAGATAGGATTGCTTTGGAAGTTTGGTTGAGGATACTTGCTGTGTGATGAGTTCAATGATTTTTGTATATTGCTTTTGGAGATTAAGGCGACAGAGGTAGTTAGAGAAATCTTCATTTAAGCTTGTGTTCGCTAGCTGCAAACTGAGATTAAATTTTACTTCATAGTAATCGTCTGATTGTTCATCAGTGGCAGAGTTGTACTTACTTAAATAGTTCTCTGCTTCAAGAAATTGCCTCACTTCTAAGGCCTTTCTTGCCATCTCAAGATAATCCACAACAACCCCCTCCTGGAGTTATTCAACCTCATGATTTTATTATACTTTAATCTTGGATTTTAGTTAAAAAATTCGTCGAATAGTTATTCGAAATGAAGTCGGGATGAGTGATGATTTTTTTATGTAAATCGATGTTTGTTTGGATACCAGACACAACAACTTCAGTGAGGGCGCGCATGCCTCGAGCCAAGCATTTCTCTCTTGAATCTGCAGTGATGATGATCTTAGAAACCATAGAGTCGTAGTATGGTGGAACCGTATAACCTGTATAGATAAAATCATCAGACCTCACACCTAAACCACCTGGTCTGTGATAGTGGGTAATGAAACCGGGCGAGGGCATTCCTGTTTTGGGGTCCTCAGCATTTATTCTAAATTCAATTACATGGCCCCGAAAATTGATGTCTTTTTGCTTGATGGTAAGCTTGTGTCCCATCGCCACTTGAATTTGCTCAGCAATCAAATCAATACCAGTTCTTTGTTCTGTAACAGGATGCTCGACTTGAATTCTTGTATTCATTTCCATGAAATAAAATCTGCCGTCGTCCTGATCATAGAGATACTCAACAGTTCCCACTGAGTCATAGTTGACTACTTTGGCCAAGCGTATGCTCGCATCAGCCATTTCTTGACGAGTTTTCTCTGGTAAAACAGGCGAAGGGGATTCTTCTAGAATCTTTTGAAAACGCCGTTGGATCGTGCAATCTCTCTCTCCGAGATGAAGCACATTTCCATGCTTATCTGCAAGAATCTGGATCTCGATGTGACGTGGATTCTGAATATACTTTTCAATGAAAAGCGTACCATCTCCGAAAGCACTTTTGGCTTCCGCCTCGAGTCTAGCAAGAGCATCAGGCAATTCAGATGCACTTTCGATGCGCTTCATTCCACGCCCACCACCGCCGGCAGAAGCCTTAATCAGAATGGGATAACCCATCTTGTCGGCCTCAGCCTTAATTTCCTCGAGAGCTTTTCCCTTAACGTGAATGGGTTCTAGAGTGGGAACTCCCGCATTGCGTGCCAGGATTTTAGATTCGATCTTATCGCCCATCTTGCGTACACACTCAGGAGATGGACCAATGAAAGTAATACCCCACTTGGCACACATTTCAGAGAACTCGTCATCTTCTGACAAGAAACCATACCCTGGATGAATAGCGTCGGCTCCCGTTATGTCGGCAGCCGAAAGTAGTTGGGGGATATTGAGATAACTTTGAGCGCTCTTAGCAGGTCCAATACAAACCGACTCGTCCGCCATTTTTACATGCAGGCTATCTTCGTCAGCAGTTGAATGAACACTAACAGTTTCGATACCAAGCTCTTTACAAGAACGAATAATCCGCACCGCAATTTCTCCGCGGTTAGCAATTAGAACTTTCTTAAAGGGCTTAATATCTTTACTCATAAATTATTTTTTGATTTTAAATAGTGGTTGGCCAAACTCGACGAGGCTTTCGTTATCAACACAGATCTCAACAATCTCTCCTGCCATGTCTGCATCAATTTCGTTCATGATCTTCATCGCTTCAAGAACACATAGAGTTTGTCCGGATTTCACTTTATCACCAATTTTGACGTAAGCCGGTTTTCCTGGAGCGGGTGAGCCGTAGAATGTTCCTACGAATGGTGACTTCACGACATGAAGATTAGCATCAACCACAGCAGCTTTAGATTGAATTGAAACAACTGGAGCAGATGCAGGAGCAGGTGCCGCAGAAGCTTGAGCCATAGACATTTGCATAGGCATACTGTGCATCACAGATGAGCTACCAAAATTTACTTCCAGCTTCATGGTTTTTGTTTCGTAAATGAGCTCAGACGCACCCGAGTCTTTAGCTAGCTTTACAAATTCTTTGAGACCTTTGATATCGATAGCCATAATTAAACCTTTGCTCTCTCGATATACTCACCGGTGCGAGTATCAATTTTTAGAACTTCGCCCTCTTTAATAAAGAGCGGAACGTTTACCTGAAGACCTGTTTCTAGGATAGCTTTTTTACTTCCACCTGAAGCCGTATCACCCTTGAGCCCAGGGTCAGTCGAGACGACCTTGAGATTAACGAAGTTAGGAAGTTCGATCGCAATTGGACGAGCGTTGAAATAGAGTACAAAAACCTTAATACCCTCTTGGAGGTAATTTTTATTATCGCCTACCTGATCATTGCTCAAGTGAATCATTTCGAAAGTTGATTGCTCCATGAAATTAAAACCATCCATATCTGAATAGTTAAATTCCATCTCGCGCTCTTCCATGTCAGGCTTATCAACTGTTTCCACACCTGCTTTAAATGTTCTTTCTGTAACTTGGTTTGTCTCTAGGTTTTTGAGGCGAGTTCTTACAAATGCTGAACCCTTTCCTGGGTTAACGTGTTGGAACTCAACAATCAAATAAGGTTTTCCTTCGATCTCAATCTTGAGACCTTTTCTAAAATCAGTCGTCTGATACATGAACTATCCTTTTAGAGTTGCGACTTTACCGCCAGCCAGTAGGCATCTTTACCAAGTCCGCTCATTATGGCCACGCAGGCTTTGGCAGTCAATAAAGTCTCTCGAAAGGATTCGCGTTTGTGGACATTACTCAAATGCACTTCAACTACTGGAATTTTTATTGATTTTATAGCGTCATGAATAGCTATTGAGGTGTGGGAATAAGCGGCAGGATTTATAATGATGGCATCAAAGTTAAGCGCTGCGGCGTGATGAATCTTATCGACCAGCACCCCCTCGATGTTGGATTGAAACCAAACGAGCTCAACCTTTTCCTGCTCAAGTTTTTTCTTAGTGTAAGCCTCTATAGCACTAAGTGTATCTGCGCCATAGATTTCAGGTTCTCTGGTGCCAAGTAGGTTGAGGTTAGGCCCATTGAGGATAAGAAACTTTTTCATATCTCTGAGCTCTTTTCATCTGCATGCAATTGGATATGTTGCAAAAATAATCGATAGGCTTGCTGCAATCTATCATTATCTGGTTTGTGAACTTGGTTTTCGATGATCCTTAGAATTTCTTCGTGACCCGATTCATTCTCATTAGTATTTGATGATTTAATCTCTTTTAACTTTTGAATCGATTTTTGATCATGGGGATGCATCTGAATGATTTTTTCTAAGAGATCGATGGCAGAGTCGGTATAATCCTGACTCAGATATAAATCCACCAAAGTATGGTTCGCAAAGAAAGTATCATCGTTTTGATTAATCTCTTCAGGGATGTCTGAGTCCTCGGGACTTACTTCATCATCTGAAAAGTAGTCATCATCAATCGAGCGCGACATGACTTGCCAATCATCCTCATTCACCGAAGTCGGGGTACTAACCTCGTTCTTTTCTACCACCCAAGACTCTTCGGCATTGAAGCCCATAGATTGCTCGGATTTATTGGAGAACGAAACTATCGACCAATCATCCTCGTTAAGATCATTGTTCTTTTTCTGCTCAGGAGACTTAATGATGACATTTTTCGGAATTAAGCTCTCTTTGTTTCGATCATTCTCTAGACGACGGACTTGCTCCGCAAAAAAAGCATCTTTAGGGTTTATGAATAGTAGAAACTTGTACGTATCCAACG
>JAJTIF010000064.1 GCA_021299675.1 Pseudomonadota bacterium
ATCGCCACCTTAAACACTCCTCCCCGCTGAAAATCAAGGCCCGGCGGTTTCACCGGATAAAACTGCAAGGGCGGCTGATCGTCTTCACCGGGTCGGCCTGGCAGTGAAATTCTCTCCGCCCGATCGAGCTTGGCGCGATCCAAAACGAAAGACTTTTTGTCATCCTTGTGAGCGTAGTTCAAACGGATCGCCTCGAGGTGCCCTTGGGGGTTCACTAGCACCGAGATGTTCCCGTCGCCGGCCATCTTGACGTTAAACCTTAAAACATTGCGAAACATCTGCTCGGTGACCGCGAGGTTTTGCTGGGCCAATGAAGAGATCGCCACCGGCACCAGTGGAACAGGGTCACAGTTTTCCCGCGCCCACACTGGAGCGATTAAAAATAACCATAGAAAAAAATGCTTCATACAACTCTCCCCCGTCTATTGTACGAAAAAGTCGCTTCCCCGCCCAAGAGGGACTATTTTACCTTACTAATCCGATCTGGGTAGTCGGTGATGATTCCATCCACCCCCAAGGCCTTTACAAGCTTCAGATCATTCACCTCATTGACCGTCCAGGGAATAACCTTCACTCCCAGCTTCTGCCACTGAGCAGTATTTGTTTTATTCAGAAATTTAAAATAGGGAGAAAAAACTGTGGGCGTAAAACCAAGATTTTTTAATACGGCTTCTTGGGGCATGTCTTCCTCAATCAAGGCGACGGTGCGGATCTTAGGGTACTTCTCATGCAAATACTTCAGCACCCTAAAGTCGAAAGACTGAATGAAAAAGCGCTCCTCTGAAAGATGAGCTTTGATGGCCTTAACCACTAGATCGGTGAACACGGGCACACTGGGCTGGAAGCCCGCTTTCTCATCTTCAGGCGTGGATTTGATCTCAATGTTATAGCTTATTTTTCTCGCTGCATTTTCAGTTTCAATCTGAGTCAAGACCTCAGAGAGCAGGGGCTTTGTGGCCTTGATTTTTTTCTGCGCCAGAAACCTCGGGTGGGTCTTGGAGCCACAGTCGAATTTTTTTATGTCCTCATATTTCAATTGATAGAGATTGATCTCTTTTTCTTTCACCTCTTTGCTCTCAAGACTCAAGCACGCTTCCTCCCCCAGCCAGGGCTCATGACTTAAAAGGACTTGATGGTCTTTTGAAACGATCACATCAAACTCAAGCGTTGTGATCGGATACTTGAGAGCCACTCGCATGGCTTCGAGAGTATTCTCCGGATAGAGACCTCGGGCCCCGCGATGGCCCTGCCAGTCGAAGGCAGCAGCGTTGAGGCTCACGAACAAAAGAAGCAGAAAGATTTGTTTTTTCATCCTATGATGATAGCAGAATAATTTTTTTTGAGGAGTGGCGATGAAAGAGATCACAGGGCACACGCTTTTTGCAGCGGTTCGGATTTTTGTGGGGATCACCATGGCTTTCGCTCATGGTGTGGGTAAAGTCCCGCCGAGCGAGGGACTCATCGGGGCCATCGGTACTTTTGGTTTTCCACTTCCCCTCGTCATGGCCTGGGCAGTGGGTGTGATTGAACTCATTGGTGGAATTTTTATTGCCATGGGACTCTTCACACGAGTCATGGGCGGCCTATGGGTGGCAGTCATGGGCGGAGCAGCCTTTGTGATTCACGCGGCAGATCCCTTCGCTAAAAAAGAGATGGCCCTACTCTATTTGGCTTTTGGTGTGCTTTATCTCGCCCAAGGTGGAGGTCGCTACGCCATCGACACGTGGATTGCCAGAAAAAGAGCCTAACCCGATTCTGCCCAGCGAGACAGAAAGTGCGTCAGTGCTTGCTGGGCTTCAGCTTGAGTCATTTGAAATTCCTGCTGCATAAGAGCCGCAATATCTTTCAGGCTGCGTTTTCCATCGATGAGTTCAAACACCCGCGCCGGAACCTTATGACTCATGAGACTCATTTGCACTTTAGAGCTCAAGGGAATGGCGTGGTCGTGGTGAATGAGCCAGGATTCTTTGAGCTGAGGTCGCTGGATCCCGCGGCCATCCGAGTGAAGTTTCGTTGCACTAAAAGTCCACATCTGTTCCTGACGGATGAGACTTGAGTGCGGCGACTTGAGATACTCCACCTGCTCCCAAGATTCTTCAAAATCTTCCAGCTCCACTTCTTCGATGAAGCCTCTTATTTCTTTTTGCGACCAACGGCAACGACTTGGAATATCCGCAGAAAGAGAGTAGGGCCCAAAATTAATCCACTGTCCCTGAGGCTTTAAAAGACTTGAGATATTGGAGATCAAAAAAGGCAGGGTCGAGGGTATGAGATCGATGATCCAGGGTGTGATGATGAGATCAAAACTCTCTGGCTTATAAGGAAGATAATTCAGATCACCCAGGTGATACACAAGCCCCTCTCTGGCCAGACTGGGGGCCACCAGCTTGTGTTCGTGAGCGAGGGACTCATCACCGAGGCTTGGTGCGGGAAACTCTACGAGCTCCATGCCCTCTCCAAAGCAAATCTTTTGAAAACTCTGGGCGAAGAAATAACTGTTATCCAGGGCAAAAGTGACATCGGCCTGAAAGTGCTGATGCAGATCATAAGCGAGCCTTCCTGCTCCCGCAGCGATGACTAAGATATTTTTCTTCTCACCCACCGCGCGCGATCGCACCACATCCAGGTAGCGCTGATTCTCTACAGCTCCCCAACTCCAGTCCCGGAAAATATTTTTGGGATGACCGATCAGCGGTTGCGTGAGGGGAAGCGTGTGCCCCAGGCCTTGGAGCATTTTATCAAAGTAGGCGCTCTTCGTGTGCGCAGGAATATTTTTAAAAAGCTCTTGCAGCTGGTGATGAAATTTTTTCTGCCATCTCACCTGCCGCTGGATGCGTTCACGCATGAGTTCATGCAACTGCGGATGCTTTAAGAGGGCTTCATCCTCTGCGATCTCGCGCGTAAGTTTTGTGGAGAGCATGTGCCACTGAGTGGCGATGTGCTCGAGGGCCAGGTGAGGATTCGGGAGCAGGCAGTCGACACCAGGAGCAAGTTTTAAAAGCTGAGTCAGCTCAAGACCTGTGAGGGGATCGACTAATAGGTGTTGATAGGGAATTTGAGACATGCTTTATTATAGTAAATTCTCAGGAGAAAACCAATGGATGCAACATTCTGGCATGAGCGCTGGCAAACCAATCAAATTGGCTTTCATAAGTCTGAAGTCAACCCACTGCTTCTGCGTCACGCGAGCCGTCTCTCCTTAAATAAAGGTCAAACCGTCTTCGTGCCTCTTTGTGGCAAGACCAAGGATCTGGTGTGGTGGCGCGATCAAGGATTAAAAGTCACCGGCGTCGAGCTCTCCCCCATTGCCTGTGATGACTTTTTTAGAGAGGAGAAGATCACCTACACGAAAAGCCATCACCACTACCAGAGTGAATCAATCGATCTTTATCAACAAGACATCTTCACCTTCAAGGCCCCTCAAGGCTTTGACTTCATCTACGATCGTGCGGCCACCATCGCCCTGCCAGAAAGCATGCGCCCCGGATACATTGAAAAAATTAAATCTCTCATGGGTCCCGCCACTAAGCTTTTGCTCCTGACCATTGAGTACCCACAAGACAAAGTCCCGGGTCCACCCTTCAGCGTCAGTGAAGCTGAGATTAGAAAGGCCTTCAGTGGCATGCAGATCGAGCTGCTGGAAGCAAAGAGCGGGCCTTTGGATAACCCCCGCTTTCAAAACCTAGAGGTGAGCGAGAAAGTCTTTCTGATTTCCCCACTGGGCTAAATACGAGCCATCGGGGTTGTAGCGCTCGAGTTGCGTCTGAAGATTAAAAAAGCGCAGGCCTCTGGGATCACGACCGACACCGGCCAGGTACTGCCAGTTGCCCCAGTTGGAACTGGGATCATAGTCTTTTAAAAAATACTGAAAAAGATAAGCCCCGTAGC
>JAJTIF010000255.1 GCA_021299675.1 Pseudomonadota bacterium
TCATGCTGTGGAAGACTTTCTCATGGCCCGCTACGCCTGGTATTCGCAGGTGATCCGCTCAGCGCGTGGGGCCCGCTTTGATGCTCTCGCCGAGGAGGTGATGTTTCACCTGCTGGAGAAAGGGAAGGTCTATACCTACTCTCAGTTGATGGACATGGTCGCCAACGACCCCAAGCGTTTTTACGGCTTCAATGACCAGTATTTCATGCAGTCGATCCATCGCTATTACCTGGACGGAGACTTTGATCGCCACCCACGGATTAAAGACATGGTCAATCGCCTGCTCTTTGAGCTGCCGCCGAAGACTGTCCGTTGTGAGGAGCTTAAGCAGAGACTCTTGGATCAAGATGACGACAAAGGTAACCAGAAGATTCTCAAGCGGGCCCAGGAAAAGTTAGAAGAGATCCAAGAAGTCTTGAAGAAGAAGGGCAAGGAAGCGGACTGGGTGCTGGGAGATCTACCAAAAAAACACATTATGTTCGTGAAATCCCGCAAGAAATTAGTACAGTCCAAGACCACAGAGAATCTTCTCTTGGAGCGAGACCCCGCCAAAATCTTACTGGATAATGGGGAAGTGAAGCTCTTGGGAGAGCTTGAGAACTCGGTGATTGGCCATCTTCAGAATAAGTTCAATTTTGTCCCCAATGTCTATTGCTCCGAATCGGCTTATCAAATCTTGAAAGACGAAGGGATAGTTGTCTGAAATGGGCAGGTTTTTCCGCTCATGCTTAGGGCTTTACGATCTTGCGCCGCCCCCGATACAATGAGGGGGACTCGTGTGAGTCACTGAGCCATGATGGCGATTTTATTTAGATGAGGTTGCAAGGATGTATACCCAACGCTATTCGGCGACACCAAAAACACCAATAAAAGCACGCCCGGTTTTCGAGCTTAATCAAGTCACTGTGGATTTCGGAAAGCTGCGCGCTCTTCGCTCCATTCAGCTCAGTGTCCAGGCCAAAGATGTGCTTTTCGTCACTGGCGCTTCTGGTGCAGGAAAATCCACACTGCTCAATTTGATGGCCGGGTTAACTCAGCCAACTTCAGGCACTATCACGCTCGCACAGGAGAGTGAAAAGTTTTTCGTCGCCAGTGTCTTCCAGGATCTGCGCCTGTGGCAGAAAAAGACCTGCGAAGAGAATATGTGGTTTAGCTACGACTCACGCATCTATGATTCGAAAGAACAATTCCATAAGGAGCTCATCGAGCTCTCACGACTGCTTGGCGTGTATGATCATCTCTCGCGTCCAATCCAAGACGCTAATGGCGGCTTGAAAAGTAAGGTCGCCATGATCCGTGCGTTACTGACCAAGCCTAACGCTCTCTTAGCCGATGAGCCCACAGCGGCACTCGACAAAGAGGCAAGCTTTCGTCTCTTTGAAGTTCTGTCTCACTACAATCAGAAACAAGGCCTGACACTTGTTTGGGCCACACACAATAGAGAAATGGTGAAGCAGTTTCCCGGACTCGTGGCTCACTTGGATGCGGGACGACTGTTATATTCGGGGCAAGCATGTTTTATCTAAAAGAATTTTTTTCAAGTCTCTGGGAGATCAAGCTCAGAGGGATGTTCTTCCTGACCTCTAGCTTTCTGGTGGCGTTGACCTTAAGTTTCAAACCCACCGTTCAATCGGCACTGACTCATCTTTCGCCTGACGCCTGGGCACGACCCTATTTTACGGCGCTCTTCGATGCGAACGTCCAGAAAGAAGATGTGTTGGCTGATCTAGAAAACAGACCAGAAGTGGATCGAGTGGAGCTTGTGGTTACGACCGAATCGCAGAGTGTGTTTGGGAAGCTTCTTACACAAATCGGGAAGGACTACCAGACTACTTCGGCTGATGTGGCTTCGTTTGGATTACGAGTGATTTTAAAGAACAAACAGATGATCCCTTCGGCACAAAACCTCATCCTGGGTCTCGAGAAGACCCACGGTGAAACTCACATGACCACCTCCGGAATTAAAATGCCAAAAATCGGTGGAATGCTGGATGGGCACCCGATCTTTAACTACTTGTCCCGCTTCGGCTACCTGGGGGCTCTCGTGCCACTCATGCTCGTTTGGTTTTTTTCTCTCGCGCTTGTTTACAATGACGTCTCTAAGCGCGCCTGGTTGATCGAGCGTTTTCAGCGCCGCAAGTTTGTCAGGGCCAAGATCATCGGGGCCGGCTTTATGTTCATCTTGAGTCTTGCTACCATCGCGACTTTTGCCTTCCAAGGGCCAGACTTCGTCGCCATTCTGTTATGTCTATCTGCCTTTGCTGTTCCATGGGCGACTACACTTCGAGAGGTCAAGTGGACTTCACAAAACTAGTCCTCGTCACCAGTCTCTCTCTACTCGTGTCGGTCAATGCTTTGGCCGCAGGGGACCTCGTGCAAAGTCGCAACGAAGTGATGAAGCTTGGGGCCCGGCTCAATAACCTCGAGCGCGAACTCGGACAAAATAATAATAAGTATCTCTCGAGCATCGAGAAGATTCGCCTCATCGAAACGGATATCTTAAGTTACCAAGAGCGGCTCGATGTCGTGAAAGCAGAAGTTCAGAAGCGCCACGACGAGCTCAACCAAATCCTGCGAGCTAAGGCGCTGGCCCTCGTGGAGGACGAAGTCGTCGAGGTTGAAAAATTCGACTCGATCCTAGAGATGAACAAGGAGAAGAGTGCGGCGGCGATGAAAGAGGCTGAGACTCTGGATAAAATCGTGGTGAGTTTTCAGGAGCGTCTCACGCTCCTGAAGCAAGA
>JAJTIF010000182.1 GCA_021299675.1 Pseudomonadota bacterium
CGGAGTTCCGCCGCCAGGTGAAACTCTCAGAAGACCGAGTTATCCGAAAAATGAGCAAAATGCTCTCCTGGATTCACCTGAATAAGATTCGTGTCATCAATGCCTCCTATGGGGTCACACAAAAACAAACCATGACTCGTTTTGCAGAATGGCACAAAGAAATCACAGGCCTTGAACTCGACGAGATCAAACTCACGGAGATCGTCGATGCCTATTTTAAAAACCTCTTCCGCCGCGCCCAGCGCATCTTGCAGCGCTACCCCAACTCTTTGTTTATTTTCTCCGCTGGAAACGCCGCTCAAAACAACGACCTCACTCACCATTTTCCCTCGAAACTCCAGAGGGAAAACGTGATCAGTGTCGCCGCCCTCAATCAGGACCGGCTGGCCAGTTTCTCTAATTGGGGCAAAGAGAGTGTAGACATTGCTGCTCCGGGTGTCGGCATCATGTCCCTGCTCCCAAGTGTCTACTCAGCGCAAACTGGCATGACTAAAACTCCCGCGAACGGCACCAGCATGGCGGCTCCCTTTGTTGCCAACCTCGCTGCTCGTTGCTTGCAAAAAAATGAAAACCTCAAGGCCATCGAGGTCAAAAAAATTATCCTCGCCACGGGCCTTAAGCATCCCGAACTGAAAGATAAAATGCGCAGTGAGGCTGAGGCCCAGCCGGATAAAGCGCTCAAAGCCTGTGAGCTCAGCTTGGAGATGGCTTTGGAGAAAGCTCTCGAGTTGGCACTGAGTGATGTGATTCAAAAAAACCCAGAAGCCCCGCCCGTTCCTACTGAATCAAGCGAGGCCCCCAAGTCCTGACCAAAACAATTCTGGGAGGAAAGTCAAAATGGTCAGAGAATGGTAATCTTACGGCTTGCGACTTCCATCTTGGGGATGGTTATTTCCAACACACCGTCCTCAAACTTCGCCGAAATGTTTTGCTCAGAAATAGCTTCCGGCAATGAAAACACCCGTTGGAATTGCCCAAAGCGTCGCTCCTGACGCATCACCTTTTCTGATTCAGGCCGCACGATAGCGTAGCGCGTTCCCGTCACCAGCAGATGGCGATCCTTGAGCTCGATCTCGATGTCTTCTTTTTTAAAGCCTGGGATATCGATGGCAACAGTGAACACTTTCTCAGAGTCCACGATTTCACAGGCGGGGTTAAGCGACTCCCAACTTGGTTGAGTCCAGCGAGCGGGTTTTAGTTCAAAATGCAACATATTTGACCTCCGGTTTGCTTAAACTTAAGATGGGCGCCCTTTGAGTAGTGTCAAGACAGGAGCAAAAAAAAGACAAAAATTAAAGGCCTGTCACATTCTCAAAGACCAAAAATCATGGGACGATCTGAGGCATCAATACACTGAAGGAAGGTCCCCCGTGGTGAAAAAAGTCACAAAGAAAAAAGTCGCTCCCAAAAAAGTTGCAGCCAAAAAGCCCACTAAAAAAGTGGTGGCTAAAAAAACTGCGAAAAAAATCTCTCCTGATGCTCAGGCGATTGAAAGTCTGGTGGAGATTATTCGTGTCACCAGCACCATCATCCCAAACGATGTCGACCGTGCTATCAGAAAAGCGCGTGGTGAAGAAGTCAGCAACACATCGGCCAGCTACGCCATGGACATCATGTGTGACAACATCGAATTGGCCAAAACTAAAAGCCAGCCACTCTGCCAAGATACCGGCACCGTGATCTTCTACATCTATCACCCACCGGGCTTTCACCAGACTCCCTTCATTAAACTCATCCACAAAGCAGTGACTCAATCCACGAAGCTTGGTTACCTGAGACAGAACTCTGTGGATTCGCTGACTGGCGAGAACGCCGGCACAAACCTCGGAGCTGGTCATCCCTCCATCCACTTCGTCGAGCACGAGAAGAAAGAGTTGGTGGTGAAACTGATGCTCAAAGGTGGCGGCTGTGAAAACGTTTCGGCTCAGTACTCTCTTCCAGAGACCACACTCGGTGCAGGCCGAGACTTGGCCGGTGTAAGAAAAGTGATCCTCGATGCCGTCGTTAAAGCCCAAGGTAAAGGCTGCGGACCGGGAGTTCTCGGAGTGTGTGTCGGTGGAGATCGCGCTGACTCTCACGCCCACGCCAAGCGCCAGCTCTTTAGAAAACTGGGCGAGCGCTCGAAGATCAAAGAACTCGCAGAGCTCGAAGTGGAGATCACTGAGACCTGTAACAAACTCGGTATCGGTCCCATGGGCTTTGGCGGGAAGACGACCATCCTCGATTGCTTGATTGATCACCGCAACCGGGTGCCAGCCTCCTTCATCGTCAGTGTGAGTTATATGTGCTGGGCTTTCCGCCGTCAGGGAGCCACACTCGACACGAAGTCCTTTAAACTTAATAAATGGCTCTACTAAGGAATATTTATGATCGAACTCAACTACCCCTTCTCCCAGGAAGCCGTTAGAAAACTTAAAGTCGGCGACATGGTTCTCATCACCGGAAAACTCTTCACCGGCCGGGACGCCGTCCACAAGTACCTTCACGAAGGCAACCCCAGTCCCGTGAATCTTAAAAACCAGATCATCTACCACTGCGGCCCGGTGGTGATGAAAGAGAAAAATGGCTACAAGGTCACGGCCGCAGGCCCCACCACCTCCATCCGCGAAGAGCCGTACCAGTGGCAAGTCATGCGTGACCACGGCATCGTGGGTGTGATTGGCAAAGGTGGCATGGGTGCCAAGACCCTTGAGGCCTGCAAAGAGTACGGTGCTGTGTACTTCCACGCCATCGGTGGCGCCGCTCAGGTGCTAGCTGAAAAAATCACTTCTGTCTCGAATGTCTATCTGGAAGAACTTGGATCTCCTGAGGCGATCTGGGAATTGAACGTAGAAAAATTCCCCGTCGTTGTGACGATGGATAGCCATGGGAATTCGTTACATAAAGATGTGGAAGAGAGCTCAAAAGCCAATCTCAAAGACTTACTCTAAAGAGCAGGCCCTAGTTTTTATAGAGAGCTAGGGCCAGCATCATTTTTTGTCGGCCAAACTTAAACATTTTTCGAAACTGCTTGTGAGAGACGGGCACGTTCAAGCGGTCCACTCGGGCCTCGTGCTTATCCACTTCTGATCTATCCGGATCATGGAAATACACAAAACTCTCATCCATCGCCGTGATGAGCACCCAGTGAGGAACCTTGCGTCGGTCAAAGTGATAGGTCGTAATGAGGGCGAGCACGACACCGCCTCGATTGAGGATCGACTCAATCTCATCAAGGCTCAGTTTCTTGTGATTAAGTTTAATCTTTTTCTTCTTAAGATCAGCGTTGAAGGTGTCGTTCACCACTGTGAGGACATTTTTCTTTTCCACGCTGCGAACGGTGTCCTCAAAGAGGACGCCCGTGTGCGAGAGGTACAACACGGGTCTCAAGCCTCGATCAAAAGCCGAGAGCGCAAGACCTCGGGGGCCACAGCCCCCATGACCGGAAGTCATAAAGATCGTGGTTGCCTCCCGCCAGATTTTCAGCTCCTCGGAGATACTAAACTTAAACAAAGGCCTAAACTTTTTGATCGACATCATCAAACACGCCGGGCCGCAGGTGAACTCGAGTGTCTGCTGATAGTAAGGAACCGAAAACTTCGGTGAGGGTTTTAGGTATTTGATGCGCTTTTCAAAACACAGAGCATCCGAGCCATCGGAGTAGTACTCTTTCTTTCGATTGAGCAGACGAAACCCCATCTTCTCGTAGAGTCCGATCGCCGGGTAGTTGTCCGTCTTAACCTCCAGGCGCAGGTAGACGAAATCTTCTTCTTCCGCTCGGGCCATGAGCGCTTCGAGGATGGTTCTTCCCAGTCCTAGCCCCTGATGGGACTTTGAGACAGCCAGTGAGTAAAGCCTCGCAAGCCGAGTGCCCGTGTTGAGGAGCACCAAACCGTAGCCGACGACTTTTTTATCAATGACCGCCACATGGAGAAGGGCGTGAGCTTTTGTCAACATCCACAGGAAACTCTTTCGACTCAGTCGATCATA
>JAJTIF010000180.1 GCA_021299675.1 Pseudomonadota bacterium
AGTAAACTACCTGAGCAAAGTTAGTAAACCAGCAATTGGATACAACCCAACCCATCTCGTTCTTTTTCATGTTTGCCCAATCCAATTTGATGAGTTCGGCTCCACAAAGCCCACCATAGAATCCCAGTACAGAACAGACCTGAATTGTAAGGGTGTTGTATACCGTACCTTGTGAAGCAAGGAGGGAGCCTCATTCCAGAACTTGACCAATTGTTGTGGTCAAAACAGAGCTTTCTTTTTATTTATTTATTTGGGTTAGCCAGTGGCCACTTTGTGATTTGTAATAAGGGGTTAAGTGATAGGGGTGATGTGGCACGGGTTATTTTTGTTTGTGTGCGAATTGGGCTTCTTGCAAAAGTTCTTGAGGTTAACTCCTTCTTTCTTCCTTAGTTTCCTCATAAGTTTCAGATGTTTCTTGTATAAGTCGTGGGAGCCCATGATCATGGTTCTGTTTATGGTGAGTAAGACGTTGTTTATCCTCTTCTTGGGTAACTCTTTTAGTTTCCCTTGGGCACGTATGAACTTGACGAAAGAATCTGGTAGGTATCCTAGGCAAGCTCGTTTGAGTATGTTGACTTCCTCTATGTTGTCGAGGCGGTTTCTTTCTTTGAGGGCTGCGATAGCTGGTTCTGGGTAGTCTCTGTGCATTCTGTATTTGGCTCTGTTTTTGATGGAGGTAAGTTTGAGCGCGTGGGTGACGAGGATTTCTTCGTTGAATTTTGGTTTGTGTTTCTTTTTCCCTGATTTGTTAGATTCCCTTCCTTTATTCGTAGGGACCCAGTCCCTTTCCACTTTGAACAGGAGCGGGTTGTCTGGATTGCATTCGTTGCATTCTACTTGGCTCTCAGCCCCTTCCAACTCTTCATGAGGGACTTTTATGCCAATGCATTCCGGGTGAAACTTCTTTTTACACTTTGAGCAGGTGACGTATTTCCCATGCTCTGGTAGTTGGCAAAGGCATGGTGTTGGTCTGATGTCTGTTGTGGGTGGACTTAGTTCGTAGGTGCGTGCTCTGGCTTGGCACCAGTAGTACTGTTGGGTTTGTGTATTTGTAATAAGTTTGATGTTTTTTTCTATTTGATTCCAAATTTTCTTTTGTTTCTTTCTTAATGCTGGACAGGTATGGAGATGGAAAAGATCGCACCATTCTCCAGTGTTGCAAAGTTCGCAGATTGGCGTGGGGTATAAGGATTGGGCCTTAATCGATATCGCCTTGTTCTCCTTAGCTTTGTTTATTTGGAGGGGTTGGTTGGGGGAGCATCTAGAGGGGAGCCAGTAACCTAGGTTTCTTAACTTCAAGGTGGAGTTGATATATTTGTCAGTGGTATGTTTGTTTATTAAGTGACTATTTGAAAGGCTTAGGTTGAAATGTTCGAAATTACTGTGGTTCTTTTTGGTGTATGTAAGCCTCTTCTGGTGGATGAGGTTCTTGTGGGCGGTTTTGAGGGCTACTGTTAAGCTGCCTTCATATACTGCATTGTTGACAATTACGTGGAAAGGAAGGTCGCCTAGGTATGGTGTAGGGTTTGGAGGAGGAGATGCTTCTCTTGACAGTTGAGAGGCTAATTCGTCTGCCTTTTCGTTTCCTTGTATGATCAAATTGGCTATTGCTGGGCCAAATCTTCCTTCAAGGTATGCAATGCTCTTCTTTATGTTTTCTTTTGTTGAGTTTTTTGTGTTAGGGTCGTTGAGCTTTTTCTCTACGTGGCTATAGACTTTGATTATTTCTGGCTCGTGTATCTCCTGGTTGTAAGTGGCTTCCTTTGCATTGATTAGTCTAACTTTGTAGGAGAGGGCTGGGTCTTTGACCTTTTTGCTGTGGGTTTCTGGGATCTGTGGGTTTGTTCCAATATCTATGGCGCTTTGGCAGTCCACAAATATTACTGTTTTTTCCGTGCTGTGGATGTTGTGTAGGGCATATTCTAGGGCGTCCATCTCTCCTAGGAAGGAGCTTCCTTGTCTTTTAGATGGCCATGCCATACCCTTGGTTCTCGTTTTGCCTATAACGCAAGCGCTAGTGGTGAGGTTGTTACCTCGGTTAAAAGATCCGTCTGTCCAGATAGGTAAGACTTGACAATAATTTTCCTTGTCCTCTATGAGGTCTGTTTTGTTGTAGTGCTTGGGTCTGAAATGGAAGGGGGAGTTTGTGTTTTTGGTTTCTTTGATTTCTATATTAGCCAACTTTAGGGCTGAGAGTAAGTGCTTTGCGAGGTTGCTTCCCTCGTTAAGGTCGGGCTGGCTGTTCGAGAACAGATCTAGCTCGTTCAGACAGGCTTTAGGAAACGTGTTGGGGTGGTTTAGCCCATAACTAACTATATTTACAGGAAAGGTAATACTGTTGAGATGCGTTATGGAGACTAGACCTATGCCTCCGTATTCCGGGCTGTCCCAGAGTTTGGCTGGTGCATGGTTGCTGGCCAGGTTGGCTGAGTGTGTAATTATCTCTGCTAGGATTTTATCTAATTCTTTGCACTGGGCTGGGTTGAGGTTAATTACGTTAAGCTTGTAGTTGATGGCTGGGACGATTAGAGTGTTGATTAACTTCACCTTTTGCTTGGTGGTGAATTTTCTACGCCTCAACCTGAACGCAAAGAAGGTGGTTTTCTTTTTGAGCTCTTCGAATTGGGGAGTCCAGTCTAGTTTGGTGTTGAATAAAATGCCTAAGAGTTTGAAATTTTGTCCTTTGTCTAACTTCTCAATGGTTTGGTTGTTGATTTTGATGTGGGCGGTTGTCGGTTTATTTGTGATGTGCGTACATTTTTTTTCGTTCAACCTGAGTCCTAACTGCTTCATGCATGTCTGGACAATGTCAAGCATTTGTTGCAGCTCTTCGCTGCTATTGGCAAACAGGGTGATGTCGTCTACAAAGGTGACATGGGGTATGGTGACTTGTCCTTCCTTGCCGAACTTATATCCTAGGCCTGATTCCTTTAGTTTGGTTAAAATAGGATTGATGTAGATGATCCAAAGTAACGGGCTGAGGCCACAACCTTGCTTCACCCCTGAGTGGAAAGAAATGGGTTCTGGTACTTTGCCAAAAGGAGTGAAGATTGTGGCTTTGGTATCGAGGTAAATCACTTCAATGAGCTTGATTAGTTTAGTAGGAACTTTATAGTACTTCAGCGTTCTTTTCAGTAGGAAGAAGGAGACCGTGTCGTACGCTTTGGTGAGGTCTAAGCTAACCATGTGGAGGTCTTTGTCGTGGTCCCGAGCGTCCTCGACCACTGCTGCTATGGTGACCAGGGCTTGTCCTATAGAAGCGTCTTTTTTGGAGCCAAATTGGAGATCGTCTATGAGGTGGTTCCTGTGGAAATGCTCCGTGAGTTTTGTTTGTATTGCCTTGGTGAAGTACTTATAAACACAAGATAGGATTGCTATGGGTCTAAAATTGGTGGCAAACGATAAGTCTAGGTTTGGCTTGGGGATAAGAACTAATTCTGCGAGTCTCCACTTATCCGGTATGGTGTTAGTATTCCAGCATTTGACCAAAAATTCTGCTATCATGTTTTGGAACTGAGCCGGCAAATTTTTGATGACTTCATTTCCTAGGAGTTCCTCGCTATGGGGGGAAACGTGGTTTTTGGAGTCTCCTATAATATCCAGGAAGATGCTGGGTGAAACTGTTGGATCTGTGGTCACGATGTCCTCGATGCTGACTTTATTTTGGCAGAAGGGTATGTTACGTCCTTGCTTTTTCTTCTTAGCTAACTTTGGGTTATAGATGGCTTGCCAAAAATTCTTGGTGTTTTCTAGCCTCTCCTTGACATCGGTGATAAGCGTGACCTGCCAAGTTTTGTGGCTAGAGTTTCTTGTGACTGCTTCTTCGAGTGTATTGGGTTTTTGGTCATTGCATTCCGGGTCCGTGGCTACTTTGCTGAACGGGGGGGTTGTAGTTGATGCTTGTCTTTCTTGGAAACTTTTGAAAATAAGGTCTGGTTTGCATCTGATTTTGTGTTGTAGGTTGTCTATGTTTCTTTGGATGCCCTTGTTCTTGATGTTCCTGAGCTTATTGTTGAGATTTAGTAATGCCTTCTTTCTCGCTTTGGCTAATATTTTTAGGGTCTCTGCTGGTTTTGTTGCATCTAGGGTGAAAGAAATTCTCCCTTTGGAAGTTACGTGAATTTTCCTGCATACTTTGTTTAGCCTAGCCTGGTCGACTAGGTTTGTGAGGCAGAGGTCTTTGGTTCTGTCGATCTTGTCTATTACTTCTTGGCATCTGTGGAGCCCTCTATGGTTTGTGAGGGGGTCTAGTACTTTGCTGGTGAACCTTTCCTTCGCCACTCCGAAGATGGTTGAACAAGCTGCTTTGAGGGTGGCTATTATGCCTTCGTATGCGTTGTTGATCTGCTCTTGGCTTTTTTGGGGTGAGCTTGATTGGCTAACGTTATCCAGAATTTCTGCCTCTTTGGCTAACGTGTTTATGTCCAAGTTGGCTAGTTTGCGCTTAATCTCAGGTTGGGAGAGGTGTGACGTTCTAAGTCTAGGCCTGACTTCCGCCGTTGGCAGTTGCGGGATGCTTAGAGGGTCTGCTTCGTCGATGGTCAACTTGGCCCAGACCGCGCAGTGATCGCTAGAGGTGATTCGATTCAATTCCATGATGTCGGCTTCTTGAATTGTAACGTCTTTAGAAGTAAAAATATAATCGATTCTTGTCTCTTGTGTTTCGTGTTGGGCTTTGTTGAACTGAGTTCTTTTCCACGTGAATTTTACCCTGTTGGGGTGAAGGGAACGGAAAGTGTCCTGCAGTTCAAGGGTTTCTATGAGGTATTGGAACCCATCGAATTGTTTGTCTGATGGGAGTTGCGTGTCAAGTCCGGCAAGGTGAGCGTTCATGTCTCCTGCCAATATGATAGAGACTATTGTTCCCTCTTCTTGGTAAGTGTTTCTAATAGTACTGATGTAATCTGCAAGCTCAATGAAAAAATCGTTGTTTTGGGTTAGGGAGTTGGGGCCATATGTATTGATGAGGAGTATGACTTGGGATGGGCTGACTGTCCAATGGTGGATTAATGTTCTGAATTTCTTCCCCGTCTCTGACCTGATGTTGGCCTTGAGGTTGTGGTTGAACAGGGTTGTTAGTCCTCTGTTTGTTCGAGCTTGGTTTGGATTGATAAGGTTTTTAGTTTTAGACTTTGTAACCTTTTGATGCTTTTTCCTAGATCTGTTGACGTACTTTGTCTCAATTTCTTCTCTGGTTCTATGAGATCCCGCCACCAAGTAGTTGAAGCTTAGGTTTTGAGCTACCCCTTCAAATTGTTGTT
Organism: Pseudomonadota bacterium; assembly: GCA_021299675.1. Classification (GTDB taxonomy): domain Bacteria; phylum Bdellovibrionota; class Bacteriovoracia; order Bacteriovoracales; family Bacteriovoracaceae; genus UBA6144. The sequence continues at coordinate 5,262 of JAJTIF010000180.1, forward strand.
GGGTTAGGTGGTCTTCTTGGAGGAAGATGATATTGTGCTGCCTGAGGGCATCGATAGCAGGATCTACTTTGTTGGGGTTCCCAAGGTTTAAAGATGCAATGCTGAATTCCAGTCCTTTGGCCGGTTGAAAGAAGGAGGCTATGATGAGAAATTTTACTAACTTGGAGTGGTTTAAGGTAAGGACGAAGTTGTAAACTAACTGAAGGGCTAGGTCTATTTTCCTATGGGCTGATTCGTTAGTCCTATCTGCAAGGCTTTTGATAGCATGGCCTATTCTCGTTCTGTATATGATGGCCTGACCGAGTGACGCTTTATAAAGGACTCTGTTTCTGGTCTTTATGCTGAGTTTGTTGGTGGAGCGGGTTCTTTTTCCTTTGGGAGAAAGAAGGTGCCCTAGTAGCTTTAGAAAGTACAGGTGTTGTGCATCTGGGCTTGGTTTGCTCGGGTTTGGGTGTGCTGGGGGGAGAGGTATTAGAATGGTGGTTTTAAGTAAAATTTTGTTTGGAGTCGTCCACGCGTTGTAGGCTAGGGAGACTAGAACGGGTTGTGTGATGGTTGACCAACAAGTGGGAGGGAGAGAGACTCGTTTTGAATTAGGAATGACCGAATATCTGCTTTGGGGCTTTGGTGCCCTGCGTTTTGCAAAAGTCAAATAGTTTAAGTAATTTGTTCTGGTGGGGATGCTTGTGAAGCCCCAATTTGGTTTAACTCGTTGTGATAATAAAGTGGAAGAAAGTTCTCCCGACTTTGCCCCTAGCGTATTAATGGTAGAGTTGAACTGGGAGGAAGGGTTTGGAGTGAGAAATAGGTTAAGGGCTAATGGCTTAGCTAAGCCTGGCTTAGAAGGCTTTTGATGGCCTAGGGTGGATGGCTCTAAGGAGCCTAGGTGAGAAGACCACATAGGGCCTAGGGTGGGTGGCTTTTTAGGGCCTGGTGCCAGTCCCGGTGGGATTGACTTTTGGCGGGCAGACTTTACTTGGAAAGGTGCCTTCGAAGAAAGCGATCGGTTTGTCGGGAGTGCTACGACTTGGTTTGCAGGCAGAGGCCACCGCAGTATGAGACATGGAGGTGTCTGGTTCCCAGTCCAAGGGGTGTAATTTGAGGGTTTCAGGCGGTAAGGTGATAGGTTAATATTCGGATTGGGCTTTGTCAGGTGGACGACTTCCAGCTCCTCTTCGCAGGAGTAGCCTCTGCGGTAGCTTGCTCTCGGCTCGTTTAGGATCAAACTTAACAGGACTACCAGCGTGTAGGTGGCAAGCATGGGTCCCGGGCGTATATTTGCAAAAATAAGTCCAACTAGTTCTGGATGCATCTGAAACCACCAGTAGTACTCGAAGAT
>JAJTIF010000179.1 GCA_021299675.1 Pseudomonadota bacterium
GCTTTCACTCAGTGTGGAAAGCCCTTTGGAGTTAAGGGTGAGCTCACCTACTCCACCAACGGAGTGGCCCGAAGTATTGCTGGCGGTGATGACGCCGTTTCCCTCGAAGCTTTTCGCACCACCGTGTACCCCATGACCCGTCAGCACTGTGTTTCTTGCCACGCCGTCTCCCAGCAACCAGTGCATGCGTCTCCCGACCTGACTACCGCCCACAATGCTCTGGTGGCGCAATTTAAAGTTAATTTCTCTAATCCTCGTAACTCACGCATCGTACAAAAACTTCTGGAGAACCATCAGTGCTGGGGATCATGCGCGGACAACGCTCGTCAGATGGAACTTGCTATTGAAACATGGGCCAGCGATCTTGCAACCTCTGCTCCGCCACCAGCTCAACAGTATGCGTTTGTCACACAACAAACACAAACCATCGCTCAGGTTCGTCAACAGGTGACGAACAACACCATCATCGCTTCTACCGTCGCCGCCTCTGCGACGCTCATGGCCCCCATGGTCTACAATGCGACCGCTCCGGGCTTTGTCTCGGTGCCAGAGAGTGCTGCCAATTTGACCAAAGCCAATAACGATGCCACTGCCGGTGTGGCGACCTTCTCCATCATGGGAACAGGTGTGGCCCGGACTAACGGCGCACTCTGGGGCTTAGTCAACGCCCCGACTGGTTCAGAAGACTCGTTCCATGTGGCAATGAATGGCGGAGCTTTCCTCGATTGGCAGATCCCTGTCACCAATGGCTTCCAATGGGTGAAGATCACTTCCGGGGCTAATCAAGGGGTCCGAAACTTCAACCTCAACGCTGCGGCTAACACCATCACGATCCGTGAAAGAGAAGACGGCGCTCAGTTGGCGCGCTTGTTGTGGACACAAGATCAGAACTTCAATCCGACAGGCAACGGAACCGCGGGCATGGTGACACTGAGTTTTTCTCTAGAAGCTAGAATTGCTATCCCCGGTGCCCGCTTAGAAGTGAAGATCGAAGACTACGACGCCTTCTCTTATCGCTTCTCAGACATACGTTTGATTGTCCCTAACCGCTACGCTTATGTAAAAGGGATTAGCCTCCTCAAAAACGGGCAGTTCAACCCGCAGTTTTCTAACTACACTTACATCGAGCAGCTCGTGAATCCCGCGGCTCCAGCCTTAAGTCCAGCCAACATGATTGTCTTAAAAGATAACGGCGAAGCCAATGATCGAATTGCCTTTGCCTTTGATGCACTCGAGCTGCGAGGTGATCCGGCGCAATCATTAGCGGCGTTTCAAACCACCGTCTATCCTATTACTCGTCAATACTGCGTGAACTGCCACGTCGCGACCCAAAGGCCTTTCCACGCCTCCGCCACGCCCCAGATCGCTCACGACGATCTCATCAACCGCTACATGGTCGACTTCCAGACCCCGCAGTCCTCGCGCATTGTGGAAAAACTCCTTGAGCGCCATAACTGCTGGAGTGGAAACTGCACCAACGATGCGGCCACCATGAGAAATGCTATCCAGCAATGGGGACAAGCCATCGGCAACTAGCCTATACTGATGGCATGAAAAGCGCGGACCTCCAGTCAATTTATCAAGCATTACAGGATCACCAATTGGTGGTCCTGCAAGCCTCTCCCGGCACGGGAAAAACCACCAAGGTGCCAGCCTCCTTTTTAGAAAAATTTTCCGGTCGCATCCTGGTGATTGAGCCACGCAAAGTCGCGGCCCGCTGGGCTGCCCGCTTTGTGGCCGCCACGCTCGCCAAATCAGAGCTGGTCGGATTTATCTATCGCTTTGAGAACACCACGACCCCGACCACGCGACTGATCTACCTCACCGAGGGAACCTTCCTGAAATTCATTGAAACAAATCCTCTCACTCCGGATGATGTGGTGATCCTTGATGAGTTTCACGAGCGCCACCTCTCCACCGATTTGAGTTTTGGGTGGCTCGTCGATCGACTCAAAAAAGCGACTCCTCCTCGAGTGCTGCTGATGTCCGCGACAGTGGATGAAGGGCTCTTCTCAAAAATTCCCGTCTCCTCCAAAATGATTCGAGTCAGCGCTCCGGTCTTTCCGCTAGAGGTAGAATACGCCCCCAAGGAGCTCGAGTGGCAAAAGCGGGAGCTGGAGCAAAAAGTCATGTGGGGCCTACAAAAAGCTCTCAGCTTCCCAGGGCACGTGCTTGTGTTTCTGCCCGGTTTTGCAGAAATCCAACGAGTCCGCACGCTCTTAGAGAAAAGGCTCGATCTTACAGAAAATAGAATTCTGGTTTTGCATTCACAGTACTCCGATTCAGACACAGACCTCACGCAACAAGATGGGATAAGAAAAATAATTCTCTCCACCAACATCGCCGAATCCTCGCTGACCATTGAGGGAGTGCGAGTCGTTGTCGATGCGGGTCTTGACCGACAGAACGTGTTTCAATCACACACAGGCCGAGAGGAACTTTTGACCCTTGAGTGCTCGCAGAGCTCTTGCATTCAGCGGGCGGGTCGAGCCGCTCGACAAAATAGCGGAGCGTGTATACGCCTCTACACCCAGGAGAATTTCAATGCCCGCTCCTTTGCGGGTCTGCCAGAAGTACTGCGCACTCAGCTCGCTGAGCCGCTCTTAGCGCTCTACAATCTTAAACTTAATCCCGAAGTTTTTTTCTGGATCGACCAACCCAAAACGGAGTCTCTTCTCAAAGCGCAGGCGACATTGGAGGAGCTTGAACTGATTGAGCACGGAAGCCTCAGTAAAATGGGTGAAAGCCTCAAAGACTGTCCACTCCCCTTGCGCCTGGCCCGCACTTGGGCGGAGGGAAAGAGAGTCCTCAATCAAAAAGCCTTTGAAGAGTTATGCCTGGTCCTGGCGAGAGCAGTTGAACCCACCCAACCGCAGCGCCTGGCGCGTCGACTCATGCACAAAGCTCAGGGCGTGGAAGTAGAAATAGAACCGGTCTTGCTCAGGTTTTTAAAACTAAATCTTGCTCGTGGTCGCAGTCACGACTTCATCATGGCAAGCTCCGAAACCATTCGGGTGGGGGATGAAATTCAGCGGCAACTCTCCATCAAGGACAAGTATTTTCTGGTGCTCGACTTCCCGCCTCGAGAGCATTCCCTCTTTGCCATCGAGCAGGAAAAAATTCTTCTGCCTTTTTGCGACCTCAAACTTGAAGAAATCAGTGAGGGTCTAGAGCACTTTCAAAAGTCGAGCTGGACGATTGGGTCTTTGGTGATAAAAAGTGAGCTCAAAAAGATTGAAGTCCAATCCAGTGCCCGAGTCAAAAATCATGTGGAGCAATGGCTCGCTGACTGGAGAGACTCTGAGGAGGCTCTTCGCTTTGAGATCTTTAGCCGAGAACTTTTTTCGGATAAAAGACTGGTGGACTTTGAGTGGGAATTGTTCGTGGAAGAGTTTTGTCTTGATCGCACTTTAAGCACGAATACCCAGAAGGATTTTTTGGATAATCTGCGCCAAGAACTGCAGCTCTACTACGACTCCAGTTTTCGATACAAAATGCCTGATTTCTGTCCACAGGAGTTTGTGCTGCATGAGAAGAAGAAACTCAAGATTCACTATTTTAAAGATAAAAATCCCATGATCGAAAGCTACATCCAAGATTTCTATGGTCGCACCACTCACCCGGCGCTCTTCTCCGGGAAACTTCCTCTTGTCGTAGGTCTTTGGGGCCCCCATGGTCGCACCCAGCAGATCACTTCTGATCTTCTGGGCTTTTGGAAAAACCACTACCCTGGACTTATGAAAGAACTCAAGATTGATTATCCTCGCCATTTCTGGCCCGAGAACCCAATGAGCGCAGAGCCGATGCTCAGGGTCCCTCGTCCCCCACGTTGACGCCCTCTTCTAGCATGCGTGCGCGACGATTCCACAGAGGAGTCGTGACAAGCCGAAACCAGATAGCAAAGAAGCCGAAACACTTGAGAGAAAAAATAATCCATTCGCGCTGATCCACAGGCTGACTGAGAAGTAGTTGCTTCACAGGCCAAAAACACGCACCGTACCAGCTAAAGCAGACGGTCATGAAGAATCGCCGCACAGATGTAATGCGCTCCGTTTTTGACTTTGGTTTTAAGAACAGAAAGGGAAACCACACGGCCCTCAGATCCGAAAGCCTTCCGTGCACGAGAGTGAGTTGATCTAAGAAATCTTTCATCCTGCCACCTGAGAGAAGGGTTGCTTCAGGTGCTTGAGCGCTTCCACCAGATACCCTGCCCCCCAACTAAAGGGACGCTCACTGCTGATCAGCCAAGACTCCCAGGGCTGCCACAGGTCGTTGGGGTCATAGACCTCCACCACTTCCTTGTCGCGGATCAAGAGCGAGTGGATCTTTGTCAGCATCCGACTCACCACCACAGCATCTTCCTGCTCGATGGCCACCTTGAGTCCCAGTCCCATGAGCCAGCTCCAGGCCAAGCCCCCGTGGTAGCGCTCGAGGCTTGCCAGTCGCACGTGCCAGGCGATTTGATCTTTATCATACTCGGGATAGGAGCATCGACCCAGCAGACCTTGATCCAGCTGCATGAGAGGATGGGCCTTTAAGCATTGCCACAATCGCTTTTTCTGATCGAGATCGAGAAACTCTGACGCCTCGAGAGCAAAGAGATTCCCTTCAAGGCTAATCACGGAAAGCGTTGCGTGGGTCTTGTAGAGCCCTGAGCTTTGATCAAAAAATTTTTCCTCGAGAGTCTGCTTAAGCCTAGGCAGATCAACACTTACA
>JAJTIF010000267.1 GCA_021299675.1 Pseudomonadota bacterium
AACGCCCAGCTTCAAGGGACTGCGGTGATGATGGGTCGCTCACAGGCCTACGGTTCCGCTCTGGTAAAAGGGCTCGTGACTCACAACTCAGAGATTTTTGGAAACGCAGTCATCGAGCCCACCGGTGAAGTTTATGGGGCTTCAAGCATCTCGGGCAATGCTATCATTACAGAAGCAGTTTACAACCTTGTCCGGAGTACCAATCCATGAGCCTTCGCTTCATCCTTCTAGCACTACTTCTCTCTCAAACCGCTCTCGCAGGCACCAAGGCCTGTGGTGGAGCGCAGGTGGGATTTTGGACCAACCCCGATGGCTCACGTGGCGGCATGGTGGCCAGCACTGCTAAAGCCTTCACGGGCGCCATCATTGCACCTGAAGCGCAGGTTTGTGACTACGCTCAGATTCAAAGCGGCGCCAAACTTTTGGATCGCGCGACGCTTGCGGGACGGGCGCAGCTTCTCCCTGGTGGAGAAGTCGGGGGAAGTGCACGTGTGGAAGGTGAAGCCAAGGTTGGTGGCTCAGTGAATATTCCTACAAAAATTTCTGGCGAAGTGGTGGTGAGCGGAAGTCCGCTCATCACCGGCCGCACGAACATCTCGCAGAAAGCAAAAGTGAGTGGAAGTGCCAAAGTCCACAACTCGATCATCTGTCAGGCGAGTCTCATCGAAGGCATCGAAGTGATTGAGAGTGATTACTACTGCCAGACAGATGATCCGGAGCCAGCGCATCCGGGTGAAGCGGGCACAAAGACACTTCTAGGTGTAGATGTGGATCGAGACGGAGTGAGAGATGACATTGAGATCTGGATCAATCAGAAGTTTTCGAATACGGCAGAGAAAGATATGTATAATTTACGGCAAGTTTTTAAGCTCCAAGCAATTCAAAATAATGAAAGTTTGAAATGGGCTTCTGACAAACAGAAGTCGAGAGAAATATCAAAAAAGAAAATGGACCTTGTCGATTGTATGCTAGAACTTTCTAGATCAACGTCCAAGGATATCACAATAAAACTCAAGGCTTTAGATGTTGTCGAAGATTCTTTAGATGAATTTAAAGTAAATATAATGAATACGAGAGATAGAATTAAGGCTCATTCAAGATACCTCTCGAATCTTCATGGCACTGTTTTAAAAGGAACCGGAAATAAGGATATTTGTGGTTTTGAGGTCAGGAAATGAAAACCGGAGTTATCGCTCTTTTGTTGTTCGGTGTTTTTAACTGCTGGTCACAGGTTAAGCTAACTTGCTCCAAAAAGAGTCTCAAAATTGCTTATATCAACGGGATAAATACAGATGATGACAAAGCAAGAGTTGGTGCTAGTCGGTTGAGTGCAGTGCTATCAGGCAGTTTAATTGACGAAAAAGGGATTGATGTCAGTAAGATAGAAAACTTTTACAATCACAGTAGCAGCTTAGGCTCAGATTTAATTGAGGCTACTTATCAAAAGCTTCGAGCCTTACTTGAAAATGATGAGCAGGGTAAGTCACTTGCAGACCTCTTGTTGACTGCATTGTTTTACAATCAGAAAGATTTTTTTAGATTGGCAAGAATTGCTGGGGTCGATGTTTCATCTTTTGTTTCAGAGGCAGAAAAGATCTACTTACCAAAATCATTTAATCAGGATCAATCTAACTTCCTTAGAGGGTTAAGTGCCGAAGCAGTATCTGGGGATAAAGTTTTAGTTTTGGCTCATTCACAAGGCACACTTTTTGCTAAGAAATTAATTGATCAGCTTGCGGTCCTTCCAGAAAAAAATGTGTTGAAGAGGAATGTCGTTGGGGGGATTTATCTTGCGCCAGCGGAGTCTTTTTTACCTAAAAATTCTATCGGTGAGCCGATGGTGGAGTATATCAAGTTTGAAAACGATCTTGTGATTAAACTTGCTTCACAATTTTCTTCAAACATGAAAATCACCAATGGCTATGCTTACAGGAATGAAGATTGGATGGGACATGGCTTAACAGAAATATACCTTAATCCCAGTATCCAAGCTTCTGTTGAGGGAACAATTGCTTCAATGCCGGAGCATTTATTGTCTAAAGTTAAAAAAGTGTTATCAAGATATGTAAGCAATGACGAGAGATGTTGTAAACTTGGTTCAAGAGGGTATTTCTGGGGAGATTCTCGTTGTAACGAAGGGTCATGTTTAGGTGGCTTTGTTGAATCGAAAGTTAAAGTTTTAAACGATAACTCTTTGAATATTTCAATTGATAAAGATTCTGTCGTTTGTGATGGTTCTCAGATAGATCCGAAAGAGGGAGAAATTAAACTTACTAGTTCATCAATAATAAATCCCACTTTGATCGAAGGGAATGTTGAGATTAAAAATATAGAAATTAGTAAATCATCTGATGCACTCTCTCGTTCAGTTGGAAAAATTTCGGGTGATGTGTTCATTGACGGGGGTATTGGGGCCACTAGAAGTAAAATAATCGGTGCACCACAGATTCAGGACATCGTTACTATTCAGACGAATACACCTCAAAATCTTATAAAAGGCTCCCCAGTCATATCCGGGAATGTGACCCTGACTAACACAATAATTGAGGAAGTTTATCCGTCACAAAAAGAAGATCGTCGCAGTCAGATTAATCTAATCTCTTTTGGTGGGATGATCGACGTTGAAGACTCCAATCTCAAAGGGGCGATCACGCTGAATGAGGCTACCAAATTTAAGAATGTCTCAGTCGACGGAAAGCTGTGGGCGCGAAAAGTGACGGCGGAGACTGTGACCATTCAGAATGATTACCTCGAAAATCCAGATCGGCGAGGGGCCTTGCTTGATTCTTTTACCTGTCCGAATTCCCTCGAGATTATTAATTCGCAGATCGGTGGTGACCCGAAGATTGATGCTTGCGGCTCCATCAAAAGTGAGTCTGTGATCTTTGGAAACGTTGATATACTTGGCAAGGTTCAGATTGATAAATCTTATGTCTTAGCAGAGCCCTGGGTGCAGGATGAGGTGGCGATGAAGATCACGGGAAGTGATACTTTCGGGATCAGAATTGAGAATGAGAGTTTCCTGTACAACCGACCAACGATTGAGGGAGATCTCTTTATCCAAGGGGCAGAGTTTAACGGAAACGGGTCCTATAAGGGATTATCACAGACTCCTGTTCCCGGGACAGTGCTTCGTTCGCGGCTTTTGAACGCGAGATTTTCCACCTCTGCTGATGGCACACAAAATGACATCAGTGGTTTTTATAACATTAGTGCCGATGTGGCAGGTTCAAAAATCGAAGGGGGATACATCGCTCCTGAAAGTGGATTTCCGTTTCGATTGCTGACCATCTATCCCTCCGCCCAGCTCGGAGAAAAGCTGGATGTAAAAGGGGTCGGGGACATCTCGGGCACGATCGGATCACTCGTAAAGATTGATGGCTACAAAGTCGCTCCCGGCTTCTCTGGAGTGAATGTGACGTATGACTCGAGCTTCGTTGGAGCAGGCAAGTCACTTAAAGGAGCAGTAGTTATTTATGATGAATCAAGCGTGGTCAACACGAACATGACAGGGTCGGGATTTAACCCCAGCAACAATGGAATCATGGCCGTGGATGCCTCCACTGTGAACAACTCTAATCTGTCAGG
>JAJTIF010000270.1 GCA_021299675.1 Pseudomonadota bacterium
GGAGCCTCTTAAGAACTTCATCCTCCCAGGTGGGCATCAACGCTCGGCTGCGATCCATCTCTGTCGTACCTGTACTCGATCCGTTGAACGGAGAATGGTAGATTTTAAACTCGAGACAGGTGAGGAGTTACCCGAGAACGGGCTGGAGTTCATAAACCGCCTCTCTGATTATTTCTTTGTGCTTGCTCGCTGGCTTAACAAGAATGAGGGCGTGATTGAGACACCCTGGAAGCCGAACTAGTCATCTTTTGGCTTTCGAATTCCCAGGAGCCTTTCACCCATGGTTCCTCGCCTACTTTTAGAATTAATCACCCAGACGGCAATAACGCAGGCAAGGGAGAGACCGCCTACGATGCCAATCTGCTTCATGTCTAGGCCCTGGCCTAAGCCAGAAACTCGCGAGCGCGATGCTTTTCCAAACCAAAAGAAATAGGGCGGCAATCCTAGAGCAAAGATAAAGATAGAAAGGTCAATGAGTGACGCCAGATTGTACTGCCACTTTGAGGCAATCTTCTCGGGCTTTGCCTTTTTGTTAATAGTTCTAAACTCTGGAACAGTTGTCCTGGAATCTTTGAACATAGGATCATTGTCGAGCTGCATTTTTGATTGCCCAGACGACTTAGAAGGGGTCTTGAGCGCCGACATTGGATTCACTCTGACTTGGGTAAGGGCCTCTTGGTCCTCAATTTCCAACGAAGCCTTTGCTCTATCATCAGAGCTGCCAGAGAATTTTAGGAGACTTAAGACTTCAGAGCTGTTCTTGTCGGAGCACACAATAATTTCGGTATCACCGATTAAAATCTTGTCATTTGTAAAAAGTTGCGACTTTGCCTTGTTAAGTCCATTAATAAAGGTGCCATTTTTGGAACCCATATCTTCAACCCAAAGAGCATTGTTGTTGAGATAGATTTTACAGTGCACGCGAGAGCAGTTGTCGTCATCAACCTTAACCTTGGCACGATCCCCACGGCCGATCGTGGCTTCCACCTTACTTGCTTCAAAGAAAAGTTCTTTTTTCGGAGATTTAACTTTTAGGAGGACCTTCAAGGTTGTCTCCAGTGAAAATGGGTGTAGTTAAATTGAGTCAGCTCTTTTACTGACATGAGATAGCTGTGCAGTTTCTCACTAAATCTAAACTCAGGCACAGAGAATAAGCCCCACAGTTGAGCTGCCAGACCAATATCCCTAATGCCCAATGTGCTCGATTCCCAGAATGGCTTGAGTCTCATTTCTAGACTGCTCAGCAGAGGGCGCAGCTCTGTCTCAAACCCCGGGCGCTTTTTAATCAGCTCCGCGAAGGGGCCTCTTTTCGCTTCTTTCTTTTTTAAGAAATATTTCTGTGAGGCAGGGTCAAATTCAGGACTAAAGACCCAAAAAGGCATGGCAAGGTTGTAAATTAAAGGGGCCACTTGATCCAAAGTCCCCTCAAAATCCCTCCACTCTTCGTTGCCTAGTTTATTGCCTGTATCGAGGTGCTTGATGATATCCAAACTTTCATTCATGACCAGGGAGCCATCTTTAAGGATGGGTAGCATTTTCTTTCCGGTCAGGCTGATGGGGGTGGCTTCATCACTATAGGGCAGCACATGAGAATTCCATGGAATATTCAGGTATCCCAGCGCCATCCTCACTCTGATACAGTATGGACAGTGGATATAGTGATAAAGTTCAATTTTCATAAAATTTCTAAGTATAGATACTTACAAGATTATAAGACCTAGATGGAGAATCAACAAAGGTTTTTGATTGGGGGCCAACTTGTCAAAAAAGGTGTATAATTCTATATGAGATATCAGGAGATCGTATGGAAAACCAAATCGTTCAAGTAACCGATAAGGCCCTGCAGCAGATTCGCGTCATTCGCGAGACCGAAACCCCAGCCCCGGACGCCGGGTTAAGACTGGCCGTCATTGGCGGAGGGTGCTCTGGTTTATCTTACAAAATCGAATTTTCTGCTCCCAAAGAGAAGGACAATGTGCAAACTCACGGAGACGTCCGCATCTTCGTTGACCCGAAGTCATCCATTTACCTCAAAGGTATTACTCTCGATTTCAAAGACGGTCTAAACGGTAAGGGATTTGTGTTTGAAAATCCGAACGCAAAAAATACCTGCGGTTGTGGCGAATCGTTTTCGGTGTGACCTTACCAGTCATTTACACGAGTCCTTGCCAGCATGAGTTAGAACTCTCTCACGTCAGAGTCACAGGGCCAGACGCTCTTCACTTTCTTCAGGGTCAGAGTACTCAAACAGTAGATTCAAACTTAAGGTTTCACGTTTTCACTGATCGGTTTGGTAAGATCCTCTGCCCGTTCTTGGCTTACACCTCGAACACAGGAATCGAGATTTGGTGCGCTGGTCATGCCTTACCGGCGCTATTGGAAAAATTTCAAAACTTCATCATCTCCGAAGAAGTCGAGTGGACTGAGCCTGTCACAAAAAAAGTTTGCTTGCTTTTCAATGGATCGGACAGGGAGAGTACTCCCGAAGGAATGTGGGGAGGCGTAAGGGTGCAGCTCGTGCTCTTTCGAAGTGATGATCTTCCGATGGTGAGCCCAGTTGATTTTTATAGTTTCATGAAGTGGCAAGGAGTTCCCCTCATCACAGATCCTAGTTTTACCGGCGAGGTGGTGAATCAAAGTCTCTTGCTGCCTTATGCGGTTGACTTCAAAAAGGGTTGCTTCCCCGGACAAGAGGCCGTCGCAAAGATTCAAAACCTTAAAGGCGCAGCCTGGGCACCAGTTCTCATCTTTAGAACAAACTCTGCCAAAGATTTTCCTCAAGAGTTGAAGGTCAATGATAAGGTCGTCGTTCAGATCAATCTCGATTCAGTTGAAGGCGATTGGGCCACGGCATTGGCACTGCGAGATGTGCGTGTTCATAACCTGCGTCTCGAGGAATCCTTTGAAGTGCGGCTCTATCCCCGATGGCCCTCGTCGCCTCTTGAGAGGGCCCAGGAACTTTATCATTTTGGTGCAGAGTGTTTCCAGCAAGGTGAAGAAAGTCGTGCTCACGAACTATGGAAACAATCCATTGCCGTAGAGCCTCTGTTTGCAGATTCTTATGAAGCGATCGGGGTTTTGTTGGGTCGACAGGAAAAATTCCAAGAGGCAGAAAATTGGATGAGAAGACTTCTCGATGTCGATCCCGACTCTGTGATGGCGCATACCAATCTTTCATTGTTTCTGATGAGACAAGACAAGATCAAAGAGGCAGAAGATCACAAAGCCCTGGCAACCGTTGCAAGTTTTAAAAGCTTTGGTAAACAGGCTTCCGAAAAAAGAGTTCAGGAACAAAAGTTAGCGCAAGAGCTGGCCGAGCTCGATAGAAGAAGTGAGATGTTTCGCCAGGTGCTTGAGATCGATCCTGACGATGCACTTGCCTTGCATGGCATGGGTAGCATTCTCATGGAAAAGAAAGAATACACAGCCGCCTTGCCCTACCTTTTGAGAGTCTTGGAAACCGATCCCAAATACTCAGTGGCTTATCTTGCACTAGGAAAGTGCTATGCCGAATTGAAGCAAATGGAGAGTGCACGGGAGATATTTTCGAAAGGTATTGCCGTCGCTGCACAAAAGGGAGACTTGATGCCCGCCAACGAAATGCAATCTCTGCTGCTGAGGATTAGCTAATCGTCCAGCGTGCTTGTGAGTCGAGGTTTTCAGAAAGCTTTTTGATTTTCTTCTTCTTAATGGGATCAAGTAACTTGTAGGCTTTGGCAAAACTCTTAGCCATTTTTCGGTCAAGGTCCCTGAAGTGGGTGAAGAGTTGATGACCCATTTTCGTGATTTTCTTTGCTTTATAGGCCCGCTCAATATCCTTAGCAGTGTAGTTTAGAGAAAGAGTTTCTTCACAGAACCGGTAGAGGATTTTCTGTGTTTCAGCCTTCGTGCACTCGAACTTATTGAGTTGCGTTTCATTCATCAGATCGAAGTAGAGCTTCTGAGCAAAATAAAAAGTCATGTAGGCGTGAAAGATGCCTCGAAGTGGCCTGCGGGCTTCTCGCCAGGGCGAGTAGTAAGTGAGTTCTGGGGTCTCAACGAGAGGCTCTTCCAAGATCAGGAAGTGATTTAAGTGGTGATGACCGTTTTCATGCAAGAGATCATCCAGTAGGTCCAGACGGTCTCTGTTATAGAGATTGATGAACGAGTGGCCCGGAAGTGACTGCAGAGAGTAGCTCACGAGCTCTTTCTGCTGGATCGGGATAATTTTCTTCGTAAAACTCTTAAAGTACTCGTAGGACGTCGGTGAGTGAGTTTTAATCAGCGCCAGTGAATGAGTTATATTCTCAAGATGTTTCTTGAAATTCTTCTTATCCCAGCTTTCAAAAAGAATCTCATCACTGCGAGAGAGTGAAACCTTGGAAGATGACTTATCTTTTGGAAACTGTCCCAGCTCAAATATTTTTGGAACCTTGGATTTTGACTTCAGCTTGAGACTGAACACATCAGAGGCCATCGCTTGTAGCTGGAGAGCGACTTTCTTTTCAGCCTCAAGGGAGGCGAGTTTCATGTTTGAGGTTTTGTTGAGAGTCTTGAGAAAGATCTCCGCATGCTCGCTTCGATTCCAATCCTCAAATAACTGATCATGAATGGGGCCCCAGGCGCCTTTGATCTTGTGGATACGCGACTTTTGACGAACCAAAAGGTATGCCGTTTGGGACCAGAAATACTTGTACTCCCAGCTTTTATCGCAAGTATGTATTTTATGGGCCAAGGGCCTTAGTGACTTAGGAAGTTTATTGGCCAAGATCTTGAGCTGACCCTGAGTTTTGAGTGCACATTCTTGAGGCCAAACTTGTGCAGCAGAAAATTGATAGGTCATAGAAACTTGGTTGAAAAATGGCTGGGGTGGTCGGAGTCGAACCGACGACCAATAGATTAACAGTCTACTGCGCTAACCACTGCGCCACACCCCAATTGATAATCTCAGATCATGAATTTATAGGTCCTGCCCCTGTCTTTGTCTAGAGTCATTTTAGCTGTTTACGCCATGCAAATAGGATTATTTAGTTACCAAACAATAATGCTCAAGTAATCGCCCCACTCTGCCGTTAAGGGTGAAGAGAGGGGGAGAGCGAGTGATACCCGTAAAATCAATTATTCTGAGTGTTTTGGGGCTTTTAACGCCTCAGGATCTCAAGCGGCTTACTAAGCACACCAAGCAAGAGCTCAAGCTCAAGCGGGCGGCGGGCGGTGAGTTTGAGCCTCTCTCCGTTAGTGAGACTGAGCTGGTTGATTCCCAGGACGCTCGGGTTCTCCACTTCCCATCACCAGAAGATTCCCACAGAGAAGCAAGCCGAGAGTTCACGTCTAGACCTAGTTCACTGGAAGCCATTGGAGTACTTTCCGCCGAAAAGCAGGCCGAGATCCAGAAGGCTGCCAAAGAAGCTTATGAAAAATCACAGCCCGATACCCTAGACTTCATCTTGAGCGAGCGGGACCGGTTTAAAACCTCTGAGGATAAGATCCATAAACAAGTTGGGTTGTCTTGCTATAAGAAAAATGCCGACATGAGACTATTTCAGGTTGTCTCCAAAGATAGTGAAGGTAACAAAAAAAGAAAGGTCGCTTCAGTGCTGGGTATTCTGATTGATAAGAAGCAAAACTAGCAAGGTATCGCCGCACTCACTTCACCCCATTTCACTTCACAAGTTTCCTCGACGGAGCGATCAATGTGCAGATCTCCATTGGGGGATACAAACACAGGTAACTTTGCGGCTACGAAATCATAGCCGTCGTGGGGTAAGTAAATGAGCATCTCAACGGCTTTATTTGGGTTAAAGTCGGAGTGCTTGATTTGACCTCGAATCATTTGCTTGATGGGCGTAATGTTTTTAAGCTCACATCGATAGTGGGGACCGCCGTCAAAGGGATCCACCTCATGAGTATATTTAAAGCCAATCGACTCAAGCATCTTTTTCACTGGCTCAGTGTCTTTGCCCACTTTACCGATGGCGTTTCTCGTCTCGAGGGGGAGTAGTGTCTGGTAAATGTTTTCAGAGGGGAAGAGGCTTAAGATAAATTCCTTGTTTGAGCGAGAGAGGATATCTGCATCATGGTAGCCCATGTTCATAAATCTTCTCCCGATAGCTTCCCAGAGCGGTGAGTTTCCATCCTTGTCGAGTGGAGGCATCAGCTCCGAATGCACCAGAGGCTTAAATCTCTCTGGAAACATCCCCATATAGAGGAAGCGAACAAATGAGAGTTGTTTTCCGAGTTTATTTTTTGATCCACGGAATTCTGGGTGGACCACTAAGCCCCCAATCTCGGTCGGGCCATTCATCTCGAGGCCCAGCTTTAGGGTGCCGTGGACAAAACCAGTATTGATAGTGTCTGAGTACTTATGCTCCTGACCAACTTTGAGGTAGAAGTGAGGTTCGTCCTCTGTTCCGTGTTGAGCGTGGATCATCGAAACACCTAGAACTTTATTGAGTTCGGTGTCTTCTAGTACAAAGATATAATAATTTTCCCAAAGCTTCTTGCTGGGTTTTTTAAACGCCTGGAGGCTGCTGTGAATCTTCGATTCGATAATGTCTTGGTCAGCGGGAAGATTGATAAACATCACGAGTTCGCTCAGATTGAAAAGATCTTTGAGATCATTTTCGCTGACTGATCTTAGTATCAACATAAGGCTTCCTTGCTGGTAATCAATTGGTGAATCTTTTCGATGTCAGCTTGCAACACAGAAACAGGGAAATGGAGTGCCACTTCAGTCGCGCTGATTTGATCTGCTCTTATTCCTATCAGCGCAAGCTTAGCTGCGCTTCCTTTGGTCTGAAAGCTTAACCCATCTACCTGTGAGAGATGAAAATAGCTCATGATCATTTTTTGCACCTTTGCCAACCGACCCTCTGGGCCGAGCACGTCGGTGCTCAGAAAGAGGTTTAGCCAGCCATGGTGATGAAGGGAGGCTGAGTTCGGAAGTTCAACAGAAGAAAGTACCCACCAGTTTCCATCGCACAGGTGAACAGAAATTGTGCCGCTCGTAATCGTTTCAAAATCACGAAGACCCCACAGCGAGTGAAGCGTAAAGGATTCATGTTCAACGATCTGTTTTCCTTGTTTGAATTGAGCGTAGGCACTCGCTGAAAGGACGACCCACTTTAAGCCCGTTAACCCGGAGAGCTTGCTGGCCAGGGCGCTGGAGATGGCACATGGGGAGGGGTCAGTTATCGACGAGCGAATCATCAAGGGATGATTGAGACCCAAGGGATAAAAATGGCGGGCCGAGAGATCATAAAAAAAAGATTTATCTTTGGCGCGGCGTATACTTTGACCGAACTCCCAATCCCCCACGGGACCAATCGACTCAAGATCAAGGCTAGAGGCATGGAGGCGAAGTTGCTCTGAAAAAGAATGGTCATCTATTGTCATAGGGTGACTTTATTCCAAGTGTCATGGCTTGATTAAACAATAGGGCAAGAGGATAATACACTTTCATAGTGGAGGATAGCACCATCAAAGACGCTCTTACAACTCTTGCGGATTTTCTTTCAAAAAAAGACTACGCAGCCGCAGAGAAATTTTGGCTCAATCAGTCTCACTCTCAATCAGACTATTCGTATTGGCATAATTTAGGAGTGATTTATAAACTTCAAGGCCAGTACTCTCACGCACGCTTTGCTCTCGAAAAAGCGAATCACCTCTCGCTTTACTCATCTCGCACGATGGAAGAATTAAATGTGGTGGAAGAAAAACTGGGATTTAATCAGTCTTCATCAGATTTTTTTCGTTTGGGAGAGTTGGGAGCATCACTGGGGCCTTATAAGGCAGGAGGGCTCTGCGTAATTCTATCCGCCTTGCTGCTGGCTTTTCTTCAAAAAAAACTAACTCTCTTGCAAAAGACTGGTGTCTTGCTTTTAGCGTTCACCCCACTGGCTGCAGCCTTTCTTTATTTTCAATCAACCACAGCTTTTGTCACAATTGATCCGGTTCCACTTTATTCTGGGGCATCGCAGATCTATGCCAGTGGAAAATTTGTTCCGCAGGGGGCACGCCTGATTGGTATTCAAAAAGGGGACTGGACAGCAGTCCACACTTCCTCCGGAGATACACTCTGGTTAAAAACAGAGGATATTAGAAAGCAATCTCGTTTTTTGTGGGATTGAGGGTTTGTGTTACTGTGCTTGTGTTTATAAACTCAGTAGTAAGCCTTAAATAAGTTTGGAGATTCCGACATGATCGCAATAATTAGTCGCATCCTTGCAGTCATCATGTTGGTGGGTTGCGCCAGTGATGGACCTGACGGAAAAACCGAAGCCGAAGTTCTCTACAAAGAAGCCCAGGAGCTGGTGGAGAGTGAGCGCTATATCTTGGCGACAGAAAAACTGCAGCAAATTAAAACTCAGCACCCCTATAGCTATTACGCCACTCCTGCCGAGCTGCTACTGGCCGAAGTTCAGTTCAAGCAGGAAAGTTATCCAGAGGCAGCCGCCTCCTTTCTTCTTTTTCGGGACTTTCATCCCAAGCACGAAAGGATTGCTTACGTGGTTTATATGATCGGTGAGAGCTATTTTAAGCAACTACCGGATACGATCGACCGAGACCTGAGTCCAGGCTATGAGGCATTAAAATTCTTTGATGAACTCCTTGCTAAATTTCCAAAAGCTCCCGAAGCCGAGGAGGCGAAAAAGCGCATCGAAGACGTAAATAAAAAACTACGAGAGAAAGATCAGTATATTGCTGATTTTTACTTCAAAACAGAAGCTTGGGAAGCAGCTCGCTACTGGTATATAGATATCCTCACAAACCATGCTCGTGAGAAAGATTTACGCGAACACGCCATGGTCAGGACGGTAGCCAGTTCCTGCCAGATGAAAAAATGGGAAGAGTGCCTTTTATACGCTGAAAAATTCGCCACATTAGTCGACAAAAAGAACGCCGACGAGATACGATCCTGGGAAAAGAATTGTCGTAATAAAAAAGTACGCTAGGGGGGGAGAGCTTGGAGAATTTAAAGCTCAGTGAACTGATGAGAAAAGCTAAAGATGCTTTTCACAAAAATGATCTGAAGTCCGCTGGCCTCTTTTTTAATGAAATCATCGAATTCGATCCAAATGCCACTGAGGCTTACTTCTACTTGGCCAACATCTACCATATGCGTGGTGAGCTCGGAAAAGCTGTGCGAGGCTTTAACCGCGTTCTAGAGCTTGATCCACACCATACAGACGCCTCGATCTCCCTTTCTGTTATTCTCAATGACATCGGCAAATACGAAGAAGCAAAAGCTGTTTTTGATAAGGCTAATCAGCACGTGAAGCTCTCTCCTCAGCAAGGTTTGGCTGAGCCTCATGTGAATAAAAAGTTTAGCCTCAAGCACTATGAGACCGCAGAAATGTATGCCTCTTATCAGCGCTGGGACGAGGCTCTTTTTGAATACAACAAAGCCACGAGCCTTGATCCCGACAATCTTGAAATTCGTATCAAAGTCGCTAAGCTTTATTCTAAAAAGGGATTTATTTCTAAGGCCCTTGAAGAGCTCAAGCGTCTCAAGACTGAGCATCCTCACTACATCCCAGCTCGCATGGCGCTGGGTCTTCTCTACTACGGCAGCGGGCATATTATTGAAGCTCAAGCTGAGTGGCAGGGAGTTATGGCCCGGGAGCCCAAGCACCCAGAGGCTCAGATGTATCTGCAGCTTTCTCGCTCTGCCACCGAAACAAATATTCAACTCTAGGTTTTGATAGAAATAAAAAAGCCCGCTTTATAAGCGGGCTTTTTTATTTGAGATTTAATTTCTTAGATTACATTTCAGAAGTGAGTCGCGCGTAGTTATCTTGCGTACTCTTTAGATCACCTGATTCGAGAGCAATGCTTGGGGCAAAAGAAGTTCTTGTGGAATCGTCAGAAGAGAAATTCACAATATAAGTCTTAAGCTCTTTATACATCTCGTGCTTCACAGTGAGCTTGCTATCAGCAAGAACAATCTGCTTGGCTACTTTCTTCGTGCTATTGATCACGATAGGAGCTTTGAGGTTAGCACTCATTTCTACAACGTTTCCTGGGATAGTCAGGATGCTGTAGAGGCGAGCATTACTAAGCGATTCAAGATCCAGGCCATTAAGGTCAGCTGGAAGAAGTTTCGCAATATAATCTGGTTTAAAGATTTTTGGTTCGATGATCGGGAATGCGACCTTCTCGTCTTCAATGCTTTGAAGCCAAAGAATGAGAGTGCTATCACCTGGATCGACAACAAAGTACTTTTTTAGGTTCTCAAAACCTAAAAGGCCTTCGTGGAAGGTAAGGATATCACTCGGGTTAATCTCAAGTTCCCCAAATCTCGTTGTTTTGACTTTCAAGGTCAGCCTCCGAAATAAAACAGTAAGGTATTTTTACCTTACCATTCAGATCGTAGCAGTCAACGAGAACTTAGATCAAGGAGGAAAATTATTTCTTTTTCAGCTCTTCGCCTAAACGAGAAATATCGTCCATGTTTGCTTGCACCGCAGCGACGTTTTGGTCGTGGATGGCTTGATAGACTTCTTCGCGGTGAATCTTGGTTTCTTTGGGAGCCTTAATGCCTAAACGCACCTGCTTACCCTTAATTTGCACAACTACGATCTTGATATTGTCATCGATCGCAATGCTTTCTCCAAGCTTCCTTGTCAGAACTAGCATGTTCAATCCTTGATAGCGTCATTTAATGACTAAAGACCTCTTCATAAGAGGACCGAAGGCATCTTTATGACGGCTTGTCAGAAATTGCAAGATTAATTTACAGATTTAGTTAAGATTGAGGTTTGCAAAAGGTACTAACGCAGGAAGTCCATGAGTTTAGTGTTCATTAAGACACCGCTGGCCTGATAGGTGGCCTTAAGAATTCCTTGCTCTTTTTGAAGGTTAGAGAAAAGTTCAGCCACGTCGGCGTCTTCTACCTTCGTTTTGTATTCTTCATTCAGCAGTTTCTGCTTTTCAATATTGTTCTCAGCATTGGTGATGTTATTGGAAAGCGCACCGATCTTGGCCCGGTAGGCAACCACTCTATCAATAGAGCGGTCCATCTGTTCCAAGAGGCTCTGGATCACGTCTGGGTTGTTGGTTAGGAGCGCGTTCTCAAGTGACCCAAGCTCGTCAAAGATGCTCGTGCTTATGCCCTCACCCGGCTGAGAGGCTAGGTTTCTGCCCTGGTCAGCACTTACCTCTGTTGGAATGTCTTCGGCTTTATCGGGCAGGGAGAGCCTCGAGCTTGGCTTGGATTCAGAATCAAAAAAGAGCTCATTGCCAGTTATATTGATAGGAATGAAAACGTCTTTATTGATTTCGATGAAAATTTTATTTTTGTCACCGTTGTACTTCCCCTCAGTGTCGAATGGTCTCGTCAGAAGTTTTTGACCAGAAAAGAGATAGCGATTTCCCATCCGCTTATTGGCGAGGCTGAGCGCTTGCATACGAAGCTGGTGAATCTCTTTCGAAACTGATTGGCGCACTTCTGGATTGTAAATGTCTGAAGACTGACCGATCGCGAGTTCTTTAGCTTTTGACAAGATATCAGTGAGCTCTTCCAGCACTGTCTCGGTAAAGCCCAGCGAGGTTTGTGCGAAATTCAAATTTCTAAGATACTGATTGGCATCGATGTTTTGCGAGCGAATTTGCAGCAAATCGACATTCCCGATAGGATCATCAGAAGGCTTTTGAATGCGCTTCATGTTGGAGCCCTTAATCTGCAAGTCTTCAACTTTCGATTTCGTTTTACCGGTAGCGTAGTTGATCGAGTGGAGAGTGCTATTTTCAGAAACGCGTGTCATGGTCTACCTCAATTCATGATTCCCAAAACAGCTTTAAACATCTCATCAGAGGCCCGTATGACCTTGGCAGATGCTTCGTAAGCGTTCTGGTACTTCACCATGTTGGCGGTTTCTTCATCGAGAGAAACTCCCGAGATGCGCTCTTTTATGCTCTTGGCTTGAGCTAGGATGCCTCCAGATTGTTCGGTATCAATTTTAGTTTTGGACATCTGCATGCCCACGTTTCCGACCGTTTTAAGGTAGTGCTCTTCAAGTGTGGTAGAGCCCTCTCCCATAATCTTCTCGTGCTGGAGACGAGAGATCGCAATGGCCACACGGTTATCACCCGGGCTATTTGGATTAAGAGCGGTGGCGATGTTATTCACGTCGGCCAACACATTATCTGAGAGTTTGATATACTCGGCAGCTCGCTTCTTACTAATGGGAGCATTAAAAAAATCAATCCCAGTCACAGGACCATTAGCCAGTCCAGGCATAGGGAGCCCGGTCGCTTGGTCAACGGGAACGGGCTTATTAGCGAAGCCTTTGCGGTGGATGGCATTAGTGGAGTGGGACAGCGAGTAGGCGAGTTCATCGAGTTGCGATTCAACCGCGGCAAGATCTTCGTTTCTGCTCTTAAAAAGGGCACCGAGGTTGCCGGTGCGAAAACGACTGGAGATAGGATCAGCTGTGCGAGACTTGAAAAAGATCTCGAGATGCGGCTTCTGTTGGTTAGATTCATTCTCGTCGAGTCGATTCCCCACCACGAGCTCTTGTTCAATGTCACCCGAGACGAGGGTCCCTAAGCCTTCGACATTGACGACGAATCGGTTCTGGTCGTCGTAGTAGGCCTTGACGGGCATGTGCTCGGCTAGCTGGCGAAGAGCATTATCACGCTGATCGCGAAGGTCATTCGCTTCACCGCCACCGACCTCATTGGCCGCAATTTCACGGTTAAGCTTTGAGATCGACTTTGAGAGATGGTTGATGTCATCTACGATGAGGGTAATTTTCTTATTGATGCTGTTGCGTGTGTGGTCGATACCTTTCTGCACCCGCTTGAAATCCTCGACCACGATCTTAGCATTCTCGCGCACGAGACTTCTTACTGTTTCGTCCTCGGGACGGTTTGAGAGCTCGCGAAACGAATTGAAAAAACGATTCAAGATTTTATTCATTCCTTCGGAGTTCACTTCATTGAAAATTTCTTCAATGTGTCCGAGCTGATTCGTGCGTTCTTCGTTGAACTTGTGTTGGGTTATGCTGTTGTTGAGCTTTTTCTCAACGAGGTCGTCGTGGTTTCTCTTGATTGATTGGATGTCTACACCTGTGCCCATGGTGTAGTTACCTTCGTTAATCGTGATGCCGTTTTTCGTGCGCACTTCCTGACGGGAGAAGCCCTCAGTGTTTGCGTTGGCAATATTGTGCGATGTCGTCGCCATGGACTTCTTTGAAGTAAAGAGACCTGATTTACCAATACTGAGTAAATCGGCTGACACCTAAGCTCCTTCTACCTTGAAGCAGAACGGGTCATCCCATTCGCTCCATAAGTGGTGAAATGCTTCTTACCTGAGAACCCGTCTTTCAGCTCGTTGAGTGACTGCATAGCGCGGCTGAGGAAAAGTTGGTTTCTCTTATTTTGCATTTGTATGCGAGAAATCACGTCGATCAAAAGATCGTTTAGGTTCTGAAGAGCTGCGATGGCGAGCTTTGCCTCCACGGGCTTGAGAACATTGATAAGATCAGAGGCGGACTTGATGGTCACTGAGAGGGCAGCATTGGCATTCATCTCTTGGATCAGCTCTGAGCGCTGGGTCTCCCAGTTCGAAACCGATTCGACGATGACTTGTTTGCGAGCAATCAAATCTTCTAGTTGCTCAATTTCGCCAGAAAGCAAAGCCTGGTACTCATCACAGGTGAGCTCGTAGAGATCATGATGGAGTCTACAGAAGTGTTCCCACACTTCGATCGCTCTTCCATGATAGAGGGCGAGGGCTTGGTCCTTCATTGGAGCGTTGCCTTTTGCTAAAATTCCGATTGCAGCATTTTATCTGCAACAGCATCGTAATCGACTTCGTAGGTGCCGGCCTGAATTTGTGCTTTCAAGCGAGCGATCTTCTCTGTGTTATCAACGTCTGGTGAGGAGTCAGCAATACGTTTGATCTTGGAGAAGTCTCGGACACCGTCAGTGATGTTCACCTTCGCATCTGACTGTGTCCGTGAGGTGATCTCACTGGCACGGTCAGCTGAGCTTGAGTCAACTCCTGATGCTTTGTCCGGGCGCCCAGAATTAATCTGGCTGGTGCGGCTCTTGGGAAAGAATGGCGAGCGGGTATCGATGTTGCTGCTCATTCGTCAACTCCTTTGACGTTTGCCTGATAAGCGTTACGCACGGTAGGTGCGTGAGGCGTTTGTTTCAAGTGGGCCGGAACGATCTGGTCAAGGATGACTTTTTTCAATCCGATCCCACTATCTGATTGTGCCATACTTTTTGCATATTCGTAATCCATCAATGATTCATAGTACTGTTGTGCCGAGCTGGCCTCGGTTTCCCGGGGAATGCTCTTACGCATTTGCTCAATCATTTGCTGGGAAAATTGGGTTTCCATACCTTCAGCGACATCTTTAAACGGCTTCAGCATCTCTTCGCGAGATACGACTTTCATGCCTTTTTGTGTTGCTGGGTTTATGGTCACGACATCCTTCCTGGTTTTGTGACAGAACTCTTCATGAGTTCTTTCTAAAGTTTAACATAGGGGCATGGTCAGACGCTAGCCCTAGGTAAAATATGTAAATAATTCATCTAGATCAGTTCAATATCCGCCACGAGTGCTCCATTTTGCTTTAAAGCCTGAAAAATTGAGATCAAATCTTCAGGGGTTGTTCCGATCGCATTAAGGGCTTTCACCAAATCGTTGATGGTAGTGGAGCGCTCAATCAAGTGAAGGGCCTGAGGTTTACCAGATGGGTTCTCCCCACCCTTTACTTCAACCACGAGATCTCCATGACTTAGGGCAACCTTACGAAGAGTAATGTCCCCTCCAGCCACCAGAGTGCCGGTTCTTTCGTTAATTACAATTTTGGCCGAAGCATCCGCCACAACACGAAAGTTTTCCACCTGAGCAATGAGCTCAACTACTTTCTTCTCGTACTGGGTCGGGATGATGAGGTCAATGGTGGAGGCGTCCGCGGCAGTGGCATACTTGCCCCCAAGTTCCTGGTTAAGGATCTTTTCGATACGAGCTGCGGTTGTGAAGTCGGGAGACTTCAAAGCGAGGCGCAGAGATTTCTTATCATTGAAAGCCAGTTCAAGTTCACGCTCCACGACGGCTCCATCCGGAATGCGTCCTGTGGTCGCCATCTTCGCACCCTTCTTAAGTCCCCCAATCGAGAGAGCTCCTGAAGCCACAGCGTAAATGTTCCCGTCTCCGCCTTTCATGGGTGTGACCAGCAAGGTTCCACCAGCAAGTGAGGAAGCATCCCCAATAGATGAGACAGTGACATCAACTTTTTGACCAACACGACCAAAGGCAGGCAGTTTCGCTGTAACGATGACTGCAGCGACGTTTTTGCTGGTGATCTCTTTTTGTGTGTTAAGACCCAGGGTTTGAAACATTTTTTTCAGTGAGGTGTTGGTGATTTCTCCACCGCCATCGCCGGTTCCATTAAGGCCAATGACGAGACCATAACCAATCAAAGGGTTGTCTCTCACACCTTTTACAGTTGTGAGGTCTTTTATTCTGCTGGCATTAGCGAATGCCAAAGCGGGGAGCAAAAGAAATGAAAGCAGGCTGTACTTGATCATAGTTACCTCAGGATTAAGACTCGTGATTCTACAAGTCTGTCAGAGTTAATACTGTCGTTATCTAAAATATCTTTTCTGGAAACCAAGGCTTGCACCTCGATGTAGCGTTTCTCTTTTCTGAAAATGATTTCTTTCTTGCCGCGAAGGAGAAAGTAGTCGCGATTGATTTCTTCCGCCACCACCCCAGAAATCTTATCGTAAACCTTTGCATCAAGCTCGTCGGAAACAGGTGCAGCAGGAGCTGCCGGTGTCGCCGCTGTAGCTGCGGCTGGGGATTCACCCTCTTTTTTCTTGGGTAGGATGGGTTCCGGGAATGCACGTTTCAGCTCAGTGGAGATCTGACCTCGGAGCGAGTCTAAGACGTTGATTATGATAATGTCTCCGACACTTTTATTAACATCTGTCGTAAAAAGCGATCCACCCGGTGCATCCACCCAGAGGCTGCCACTCGAGCCGCCATCTTTGAAATCCTGAGCCTTGGTTCTGGCGCCACCGTTCCTGTAGTCACGCTTGACCGAAGGGGGCATGTCGTTAGCTGGATTGAGATTGGAGATGGAGTTGGGATTGAGAATAGGCTTCTTGTCCTCAGTCGTTTTTTTGAAGCCCTGTTCTCTGTAGGCAGAGTACGGGTCATTTCGATTGCCTCCGCGGGCCGTTTTTTCCTCGCGATCAATCTGGCGATGGAGTCCGTTCACATACGAGGCGCAGCTGGTTAAAAAAAGAAGCATAACTAGTTTCATAATCTTATCGTGACCCGATTAAAATCGGTCACAACTCCCTTATATTTTTTACCGTTGGCTTGGTTCCAGACCTCAATCTCCTGATCGATCCCACCATTCTGTCGAGAGACCGCCTGGGACTTTACCTTCACATGATCGTTTTCGAAGGTGATTTCGATGCGATCACCCGCCCGCACGAGATTGAGTGGCGTGAGGTCGCTCTCTTTAATGAAGTCGCCAGCCTTTAGCTGTTTGTTGGTTTTATAAAATTTTAGTTTCTCGGGATGATTAAAATAGCGACCAAAGTTAATGGCCGGCGCCTTGGTTACTTCCCAGCTGCCAGAGTCTATTTTTTCAGAAAATGCATTGAGGTTCGATTTAACTTTAATGGCTTCTTCTAGTTTAAAGACCCGCGTGGGGATATCAAGGCTCAGCTTGAGCGCACCTAATTGGGTTACCGTGAGCTTAAAGTGTTCGGCCCCGCGGAACTCACAAGGGTGACAAGAGACCTCGATTTGATCATTCATGTCGAGAGGAAAGTAGCTACCCAGAAGCTCCGACTTCCACTCATTGTGGGACTTTTGGAGTTCTACAAAATTTCCTTCAATGATGCGTTCGATGTTATCAATCTGGATATGGCTGTTGGTGGTTATAAGCTTAATCTGCTTACTGAGCGCCATTTGAATGCGGGCCACGGGGATGTTTCCCGATTGCTCTCGCAAGACATTGTAAACTTCCTCGATTTCATTCGCCTCACAGTCCGCTGATCCCCCATGCGAGGCTCCCGTGGCTTGTGAGCTGACTAAAATTCTTTGCGGAAGTTGAATCTCGCAGGCCCAGCTACTGACACTTCCAAGAATTAAAAAATATAACCATTTCATCTAGTTCTATCTCACGTTGTTAACAGTTTGGAGCATTTGATCGGCGACACCCATAACTTTCGAATTCATCTCATAAGCACGTTGAGCTTTAATAAGATCTGTCATCTCGTTCATGACACTGACGTTCGAGGATTCCAGTGCCCCCTGCATAACAATCCCAGCGTTATCTACGCCCGGGACCATTTGAATGGCTTGCCCACTGGCCTGAGTTGCTGCCAGCATATTGCCACCTTCTGAACGCATGCCAACCGGATTCACGAAGGTGAAAACCGGAATCTGACCCAAGTTAAGGGGCTCAGGTGTATTTCTAAGGAAGGCTTCGACCACACCGTTTTCTGCAATGTTAATACTCATGATATTGGGTGGCACAACGATTCCAGGGAAAACTCTCTGCCCTCCCCGGGTGACCAAGTTTCCTTGGGCGTCGACGTTGAAGCTGCCATCTCTGGTGTATTTCATTTCACCGTTATTCCCCACGATCCCAAAAAAACCTTCGCCGTTAACCATGAGGTCGTAGGGGTTGTTAGTCATCTGGGGTGAGCCCTGCTGGTGGACTTTTCTCGTGGCAGAGACTTTCGAGCCCGAGCCAATTTGAACTCCCACATTGTACTCACTCTCAGCGCTGGAGCGAGCACCAGCTTCCTGAACTGTTTCGTAGAGTAGGTCATCAAATTCAGTGCGACCCTTTTTAAATCCAGTTGTGTTGACGTTGGCGAGATTATTGGAAATGGTATTCACGTTTGCTTCCTGTGAAGCCATTCCTGTTGCTGCTGTATGTAGCGCTCTAATCATCTATGCCCCCTAGAACTTATTAATATCGTTCACTGCTTTACCGGTAACACTGTCATAAGCATTGATAGCTTTTTGGATGGACTCGAAATGTCTGTGCGCTTTAATCAATTCGCTCATCTCTTCGACCGCATTGACGTTCGAGCCCTCAATGAACCCTTGGTTCACAGTGGTTGCTAGTTCCACACGCTTAGCGTTTGCCTCAGAAGGATTGATAAACAAGTTATTCCCTTCTTTACGGAGAGCGTGAACATCTTCAAATTCAACCACTGAAATTGATCCGACCAAGCCTTGTCTCGTCAGAACACCGCCTTCGCGGCTGATCGTGATGGCTTGATTATGCGGTAGTTTTAAAATCCGCTCCTCGGGAGAGGGGAGTGCTTCGGCAGCAGGCCCTCTAAGCTCCTCTGGTTTTGCTGTCATGGGCTGAAGTACCTTAAATCCCTGACTGGTCACGAGCTCTCCGTCTTTAGAGAGAGAGAGATTGCCTGTGCGTGTGTAGCGAACACCCTGGGGAGTTAGGACTTCTATGAAACCCTTGCCATTAAGGGCGACGTCAAAAGGGTTATTGGTGGGGACGAGCTGGCCTTGGTCATGATTGGTGTATGAACCTGCTACATCAACATAAGCGTTTTCTGCGCCTTGGGTGTGATAGAAATCGTCAGGTGAAAATTCTTTTCGAGGAATATGAATGTCATCACTTCCCTTAGAGAGAGCGGTGAGGTGTTCTTTAAAAACGAGTTGGTCTTTTTTGAAGCCCGCAGTGTTGGCGTTAGCCACGTTATTGGCAATCGTCTCAACCTTACGTTGCTGGGCAATTTGTCCGGAGAGCGGAACCCAAATGTTTTTCATGATCCTCCGTGATCCTGATGGGGCTTCATCCTGAGACCCCTAGGCAAAATTGTACCTTAGTCCCCGGTCCGACTGACACCCCTGGGAGATTTTTTCCTCCCCCTGCATATAGCTAAATCATTGAAAATTTGATTAGCTCTGTAATAAAGTGAGAGTATCCACGCTAGGCCGTGTCAAAACCCTAACGTATCCATAAGGTAAGCGATGAAAAAAAACGTTGAAACACCCACACTCGAAGAAGCCCTGACAAATCTTGAGAAGATCGTTCAGGATTTAGAACAGGGACAGCTGAGCTTAGATAAGAGCATGGATAAATTTGAGGAAGGCGTAAAACTTTACAAGATTTGTCGCCAATCGCTTGAGAGCGCAGATAAAAAAATCAAAATACTCACCGATGCCCTTAAAGAAGAAGACTGGAGAGAATAGAAGTCGCACCAATTCTCCCGAACCCTTATACTTAAACTTCAAAGTCTAAGAGAAGGGTTTCAGTGAAGAAAATAATCAAGGCACTTTTAGTTCTATCCGTTTTAGGCCTCTTTGCGATCGCAGGTCTTTTTGGCTTGGTCGCATGGGTCGCTTCAGACTTGCCGCAAATCAATTCACTTTCTGATTACCGCCCTCCAATGAATTCTAAAATTCTAGCGAAAGATGGATCTGTCTTATTAGAAATCGGAAAAGAAACAAGAGATGTGGTTGAGTTTAAAGACATTCCTCCACGGATCGTCGGTGCCTTCCTCGCAGCGGAAGATGACAACTTCTACAATCACAAGGGTGTCGACTATTTTGGTATCGCTCGCGCTTTCATGGTCAACCTCAAAGAGGGGCGTTTGGTTCAGGGTGGATCGACCATCACTCAGCAGGTGGCGAAAAGTTTATTGCTTTCAAAAGAAAGAACAATCTCTAGAAAAATCAAAGATCTTCTTTTAGCACAAAAGATCGAAGAGAAATTCTCTAAAGAAGACATCCTATACCTCTATCTCAATCAGGTTTACCTCGGCGGCGGTTACTACGGAGTTAAAGCCGCCATGAAGGGGTATTTCGACAAAGAGCTCGAAGAAGCCACGGTCGCAGAAAGTGCCCTGGTGGCGGGCCTTCTGGTGGCCCCGGGTCGCTATTCCCCCTATGTGAGTCCCATCTACGCCAAACGTCGTCAGCTCTATGTTCTCAAGCGAATGTATGAGACTGGTAAGATCGAATTCAAAGACTACGAGATGGCCAAGATCGAAGACATCAAAATGCGTCTGCGCTCAAGTGTCGCCATGAAGGGTGGTCATTTTACCGATTGGATACGCCAGCAAGTGATCGCAAAGGTGGGTGAGGATGAATTCCTCACAGAGGGCTTTCAGGTCGTCACCACGCTAGACTGGCAGCTGCAAGAGCGAGCCGAACAAAGCGTTTTGAACCACCTTAAAGAGCTCGACAAAAGACAGGGCTATAAAGGTCCCATTGGAAATCTCACTGATGATGCTTTGATTGAAGCGGAGCTGACCAAACAACGCACAAAGATCTACCGTGAGAGTTCTAGCTTCTTCTTCTTTACTACGAAAGGAAGTAATAAATTTGAGTTTGAAAACAAAGAGGGAGAGTGGGAGGAGTTAAGTAAAAAACTTCAAGACTCCCAAGAAGCACTTCCGGCCAAATTCAAGTCGAACGTGCTCGTTGGAAACTCTGACGAAGAAAGTCTGTCCAAGCTCATCGTTAAAAATAAAACATATCCCGCCGTCGTTCTTAAGGTGGATGACAGTCAAAGACTCGTCTACATTTCCATCGGTGGTGCTCGTGCCCTGATTCCAGAATCCGGTTTCAGCTGGGCTCACTTAAGGAAACTGGATGAAGAGCCTAAGTGGTATCCGCCAGTGACAAAGCCTTCCACCATCTTAAAGAGGGGCGACCAGATTCAGGTCAACATCACAGACCTCAATCAATCAATCTGGCCTCACATCGCAGAAGACTTTAAGAAAAAAAATAAAGATGTTCAGCTGACAAAACTCCTACAGGCTCAAAAGATGCTCGTGGCGACACTAGATCAAAAACCAGATGCAGAAGGGGCAACCATTTCACTAGATCCACGTACAGGCCACGTACTGGCCATGGTTGGAGGAGGAGACTTTTCTAAAAGTCAGTTTAATCGTGTCATCCAATCCTTGCGTCAACCGGGCTCAGCTTTTAAACCTTTCATCTACGCAGCCGCTCTAGAAAAGGGTTATCACCCGAGTAAGATTCTTCTCGACACACCTCAGGCACTCGGCGGAAGTACGGATAATTTAAGCTGGAAGCCACGTAACTATGATGGTGAGTTTCAAGGCCAGATGACTTTCCGACGTGCCCTCGAGGTCAGTAGAAATATTCCTACTATTAAGATTCTTCAAGACGTGGGGGTCCCTGAGCTTGTGAGCTTTGTTGATCGCTTTGGCATGAAGGTTGATCTTCCTAAAGACATGAGTATCAGTTTGGGATCCTTTGGAATCAGCTTGGCTGAATTGGTGCAAGGTTATGGCGTTTTTGCAAATGGCGGACAACGAGTAAAGATGAAAGCCATTCTCTCTGTGAAGGATAGAAATGGTAAGCGCTATGAAGTAGACGAGGAACTGGCTGCGGTCAGCCCCGTCGCCCAGGCCACAGAGCCGGAAGCGACTTCAGAGTCGACGAACACTGAGGCTAAAAAAGAAGATGAGTGGACAAAAAATCTAACTCCTAAGCAGGTCTACGATCCAAGATTAGCCCACGTCATGACCAAACTTCTTGAAGGTGTGATTCTCTACGGTACTGGAACCGGAGCGAAAGATGTCTCCGTGAACATCGCTGGGAAAACAGGAACGACGAACAACTTTGTCGATGCGCTTTTTGTGGGCTATTCGGGCTCCGTCGTGACTGGAACATGGGTAGGATTTGATAACAACATGACTCTTGGCAACGGCGAGACCGGTGGGCGAACCGCTCTGCCTATCTGGAAAGACATCATGCAAATTGGAATTGCAAAATATGGAGCTCCGGAGTTTGTGGCCCCAGAAGGGATTTCAAACATCATGGTTAATAAGGAAACTGGCCGCCCCCTGCGTAATGGAGAAACGAATGGTTTCATGGAGACTTTTGTCGATGTGATGGATCCTTTTTCTCAAGCCGCAGTGGAAGAGTTTAACGAAGATGGAACCCCGAAGCCCCAAGACGCACTCGAGGATGGGGATTATTACTTAAACCAGTAGTGTAGCTATGAAAGAAAAATTCTTCATCATGCAGGTGTTTGACGGTCAGGCCGTCGAGGTATTGAAAAATCTACCCGAGGTTCAACTCTTAAACGATTCAACTTCCCTTACACAGAAGATCATCCAGATCAATGGTGCCTGGATTCGTGACCATATCGTTAAGCTTAATGATCAATGGTTCGAGTCCTGCAACACGAGTCCACAAAAGAAAAATATAATGGCTGAGTTCCTTCGCAAGCAGGGAGTCGCCATTCGCCATGAGGGATTCATTCCTATTCAGGGCGGTCACCTTGTGCGTTTGGGTCAGACGGTCTACTGCGCCTCATCTTGTGGCATAAATCCAATGCGCATAGAAAGAAGTTTTCATGCCCAGGATGGCCATAAGTGGGAGCTGGAAACGATACCTTCTTTCGAATCTGGTATTTCGTCTCGCGCCATCAAGAAATTCGATCCCCATCTTAAGGTGCTGCCTTCTCTGGTGGATTTTCCCTGGAGCTATCACCTTGATCTGGTTATTGCTCCCCTGGGAGAGAATAAAATCCTCTTATCTGACCCGCTGATGGGTTGTAACCACTTCTCTGAGCCTCACAAACACGCCCTTCAGGTGACACTCGACTACTACACCTTTCTTCTTACCGCACAGGGTTTCGAAGTGATTCCCTTTCCAGTCTACTTCGACGGAAGTGATGGCACTTACCATTCCCCTTTGAACGGTCTCAAAATAGGAAAGTACTTCTTCTATACCTTGATCCGGGGGATGGACGGTTTTAACCAGTTTGTGATGAGCTACGCAGAAAGCTTGAGTGCTTCAGTAGAGTTCCTTCCGGTCTATCTCAATCCTAGTGGTCTTGGAAAGAAAGGTGGCCTGCGCTGCTTGAGTCTTGAGATCGATTAAAACAAATTCCCCTCTCTGCCGATGAGTCTTCTGTGTTTTACGGACGAGGGCTCAATAAATGCAACTCTCATTAAATATCGATAAGCGGCTTTCGAGCTTTGTGGCTTTGGTGCTTGCGATCCATTTAGTTAGTTTTTGGACTGAAATCCGTCACTCACTGGTCATCACTGCGCCTGAAGAAACTGAAACCGAGATCAACGTTGTGCCCATGACTGCTGAAGAGTGGGATAGCTTTAAAGCCAAGAAACAAATTGTTCAAAACGAAGATTCTGGTAAGAAAGAAAAACCCAAAGATACAGCTTTCCTGGGAGAATCAGATCGCTCCTATGACAGACAAACGGTGGCCAAGACCATCGATTTCTTCAATAAAGCGGCAAAGGGAAATTCTAGCATCGATGCCCAAGCTCAAAAGGCTCAGTCTCAGAAGAAAGCCCTCAAGGATCTGAAACTCAGTGATCTGGGCGCTCAGGATCTGGGTTCACCAAAAGTCCAAAGAGCTCCTGCTAGTTTTGCCAAAAAAGGCCTAGAGAACGGAGATGAAAAGTCACAAGGGCTCTCGAGCACCAACGACTATATCGAAGATGTAGCCTTGGGTGACTTTACCCAGCTCAACACCGTTGAGTACAAGTACTATGGCTTCTTTAACCGCATCCGCGGAAAGCTGGAACAGTTTTGGGGAAGATCCCTCAAAGATAAAGCAGAGGCGCTCTATAAATCTGGCCGCCGACTCCCTGCCTCTGATCAGTACGTGACATCTCTCATGATCACCATGAGTGCTGACGGGCAAATCATTCAGGTTCAAGTAAAGAGTTCAAGTGGTGTGCGGGAATTAGATGATGCAGCTATAGACTCATTCAAAGCTGCTGGACCATTCCCTAATCCACCGCAAGGGCTGATCGTTAATGGTAAAGCAACTATTGAATGGGGCTTTGTCGTTAAGAGCTAGGAACTAGTGTGTGTGAGTCGCTCTCAGGATTCCCTTGAGGCGATCAATTCCTTCCATAACAACATAATCAGACCAAATACTGTCGAGTTCACGGATGGCTTCTACCACCATGAGCGCAGCTTGATCGCGAGAGATCTTCTGAGACTCTGCCAGTTGTGCGATGGACTTGTTGAGGTGTTCTATCACAGGAGACTCATTCAATTTGGTCAGACGTTCTTCAAATGAATGAGAGATTTTTTGCTCTTTTGATTTGATGATTGCTGTATTGAGAAGCTGGATAGATTCCATAAGTGCGAAAGTCCTAATCGATTCATGTAGCTGATAAAAACAGGTGCGTAGTATCTTCATCTGATGCGTGTTCGTAAAGAGAAGAAGAGCAAAGAAATAAAATTTTCATTCTCAAAAATTCAAATGCAATTAAAAGGGGATTTCGCTAAATAAAAAATTAAATGTTCGGCGCGACGAGCGCACCGAACCAAAAATTAACCTTGGGACTGGCAGAAGTTTTGATAGTCAGCAGCAGAAAGCAGAGAACTTAATTCTTGGGGATTTTTAATCTTGACTTTGATCAGCCACGCCTCGTAAGACCCCTCGTTGATTTTTTCAGGGCTGCCTTCAACCTCAGAATTCTTCTCCAAAACAGTTCCAGTGATGGGTGCATAGAGATCACTTACTGATTTTATTGATTCAACCACGCCGAAAGTAGAGCCTTGGGTGATTTCTGAGCCCACATCTGGAACTTCAACGAAAACGATGTCGCCCAACGCAGACTGAGCAAAATCAGTAATCCCAATAGTTACCGTGTCGCCTTCGATCAGCGCCCATTCATGTTCTTTGGTGTATTTAAGGTTGGCGGGAATTTGAGTGGCCATTATTTATGTCCTCCTTGCACGAAAGCTTTCGTGGTGTATGTGGCAGTATATGTGTTTTGGCGAATTCCGATAAAGAAATTTTGCTGAGAGTTGAATTTATCTAATTTAACACGTGCCATTGCAACCCCTTTATTGAGTACAACTGACATGGTGCCTGACGTCACGGTTCCGATCTCTTCGCCGGCTTCATTTAAAACGGGATAGCCTTCGCGAGGGATTCCTTTTTCAAGGATGAATTTCACTGTTTTAAAGCGAGGCTTATAATCTTTGAGGGCCTCAAGGCCAATAAAGCTTTTTTTGTTTAATTTTACTGTCCACGCCAAAGCAGCATCGAGCGGGGTGATCTCGTCGTTGAGTTCATGCCCATAGAGTGGGTAACCGACCTCAAGGCGAAGGACATCCCGGGCAGCGAGACCACAAGGTGTCACACCCTGCTTCATCAGTTCATCCCATAACTTTGAAATCATCTGGTGATTCCCAAAGATTTCATAGCCATCTTCGCCCGTATAGCCAGTTCTGGCTAAAATATAGGACTGGTCTTGCCACTGGGAAGGCGCAACCGAGTAGTACTCGAGTTCGGGCAGTGATTTAATAATGGATTTTAAAATAGACTCTGACTTAGGGCCTTGGAGCGCTAGTAGAGAATAATCAGCGGATTGATTGGTCAATTTAACGTTAAAATTTTTAACCTGGGATTTCATCCAATTGAAATCTTTATCTATATTTGAAGCGTTAACGCAGATAAGGATTCGGGCTGGAGCCAATTTGTAAACGATGAGGTCATCGATCACAGTCCCATTTTCACGACAAAGTGGAGAGTAGATGGCTTTGCCGATGGGGGCCTCAATAATATTGTTGGTCACTAAGTGGTCAACGAATGTCTCTGCCTCTGGGCCCTCGACAAAAAACTCACCCATGTGAGAGACGTCAAACACGCCTGCCCCTTGGCGCACTGCCAGAACTTCTTCTTTGACCGATGTATATTGAACGGGCATGTCCCAGCCAGCAAAATCCACAATCTTGGATTTGAGGTCGACATGTTTTTGATAAAGGGAGGTTCGTAATCCAGACATAGCTAGCCTTTTTGGTTCTGAGTTGCAGTCAGAAGATTTTCTATAAGTGAAAACACGGTCATTGGTCCCACCCCGCCAGGAACAGGGGTGATGGCAGAGACCAGAGGTGAAACAGCCTCGAAATTAACATCTCCTACCAGTTTTCCTTCGTGGTTTTTGCTTATCCCCACATCAATCACAGCGGTTTGAC
>JAJTIF010000394.1 GCA_021299675.1 Pseudomonadota bacterium
ACGGCGCGATTCGCATGATGGTGGACAAAGAGGGCCCGCGCACTGGAACGAAGGTTAAAACTCGTTCGGCAACCTTCGCCGTCCGTGGAACAGATTTTCATGTGGCCCAAAGTGGATCTTCTGGAACTTCTCAGGTTTCGGTTCTGCGTGGCAAAGTGGAAGCCGTTCCGCTCCAACAAGGAAAAGCTAAAGCTGAAATGGTGGTGGTTGAGACCGGAAAATCGGCCCTGACCCAAGTCGGCGCCACGACCGCTGAGGTCGTAAAAACCACCAAGCAGGACCTTAAGCAGATTGCTCTGGAGAGTAAAGTCGAGATGGCTGAAAAAGCAGTGCCGGAAGTGCTGAAACAAGAAATCGTCCAGCTCGAGGAAAAAGCCAGAGAGAATATCATCAAAGATATCAAAAACACGGATCCGGCTCTCTTTGAAGAAATCAAAACGGCTAAGATCGATGACTTAGACTCTCTGAATATGAAAACCGTCGAAAAGATTTATGAAAAGGCTCCAGAAGCCAAAGGGAAACCGGGCTGGCGGGAACTGGATGAAATCGAAACCGACCCCTATGGTAAATACTTTAAGGAAGAGTGAAATATATTCACGCCCTTTAGCCATTGATTCCACTTTGCGGTATCTCTAGCCCTCTATAAAGGGCCTAGAGATGAGTTTTACTCGTTTTCTCTCTATCATTGTTTTAATGCTAAGCCACTCAGTGAGGGCCGTCGACTTTGCACGCTCGTCCCAGGCCCAGGATGTGCTGGCCCTGGCCCTCAAGACAGATGCCGCCGAGGGGAGTCATAAAATTTTCTGCTCTGCTGTGTTGGTGCATCCAAAAGTACTGCTCACTGCGGCTCACTGCCTGAGAGAGGGGAACCGTGTTGATTCGCCCAGAGAGTATCGTCAAAAACTGAAAGACATAAAAATTTTTTTGGGTTCCTCAAGCCTTGATGGTTTTGTCAGTGATCAATTGGTTGAGATGCATTCCTTTCACATTCACCCGCGCTACCTCAGAGACATCCGAGGACTGGCCGACATTGCCGTCATCCGTCTCAAAACGCCTTTGACTCACCTCCAGGCATCCATTCGACCTATTGCCAGTGACTACGAGCTTTTAAAGAGCATCAAAAAAGGCAAGGGAGTGGAGATTGTGGGTTTTGGTTTTTCTGAGCAACAGCTTGGAAGATCCACTCGCACCCAAGAGGTTTTTGGCTCACAACACGCTGGGGTCTTAAAGGTCGAAGGCAAAACCTCCGCCGAGGTCTTGGTGGTGGCGGGGGACGCTGTTGATCGTTTTGGGCTTTTTCGAGTGACTCCTCGTGAAGGCGATAGCGGAGGCCCACTTTTTTATGAACACAATGGAGTGAGTTATCTTTTAGGAGTTGTCTCGAGGGCCTCTCGTTTTAACCATGGGCCGCAAGGGACGGCTTTCTCCACGATTCGTCATTGGCTGTGCTGGATCGAAGGGGTCGCACAGGTCCGTTTACGTTCCGATCATGCTCCCGACTACTGCGCGCCTGTGGCCCGCTCACGGGCCGCCAGTTTGCGGGAAATGTGCCTGGCTCCTTCAACTTCGGAGGCCTATACCCTTCACGTGCTTAAACGCACCTTAGGAGTAGACAGTTGTTTGGCCCTCGAAGAGATCTCTGAGCGCACGACCAACCTGAGCCTTGACGCCAGCTACCTGAAAGAGATTGAGGCGCTCAAATTTTTTCCAAAGCTCCAGCGCTTAATTCTTAGAGATAATGCTCTCACTGATCTTTCAGCTTTAAAGGATTTAGCAGAACTCTCCCTGGTCGACATTTCTTATAACAATGTCCGTGACACTACTCCTCTGAGTGCTCGCTCCTGGGTGGTTGGGGCCAAACGCCAGTATCATAATATCGCTCGAACCACTTTTATTCGCATGTGCCAAGATCCAAGTGTTCAGGGTGAAGCCAGGCGCACCATCAATGCTATTTTACATATGTTTTCTCTGCCTTTAGACGCCTGTGTTGATGGAAATTATGAACTCATCCGCCGCCGAGAGCTCACGCTCTTTACTGCCTCGGACCTAGTCGATTTTTCGCCCTTGAGTCATCTGCATACTTTGGAAGGGCTTGATCTGAGCGGTCAAAAAATGGAGAGTTTTGATTTCTTGAAAACGCTCACGGATCTTAAAAGCTTGAAATTGAACAGTGTCCCCTTAACTCAATTTGATTTTTTCTATCCGCTAAAAAACCTCACACACCTTTTTGTTGAATCAAGCTCTCTCCATCATATTGATTTCATCGATGAATTACCCCGCTTGCGTGAGCTGCATGTGGCAGGAAACCACATCAAGGATTTTTCCCCGGTTTTCTCTCGCGGCAGCACTCTCAGAGTGTTTGGAGTGGATGAGCAATCATCTGCCGACTAGTAAAATTTACACTCTCAGCTTAGTTGATTTTAATAAGGTTTCTTTTCATTTATAAGTTTCTTACTTTTTATATCAGGAGACTCTTATGAATCTTTTCACAATTTTATTAAAGGGAGCAGCCCTTTCGATCTTGCTCTCAACCGCACCTACCCACGCATTTAATGTCAACAGCTCTATGGAGCTGTCGCGCGAGGTGGTCACCACAATCGCTGATGTGAGCTTGAACGAGAGTGAAGAGGGCGATCTCATCGATGCCACGGTGTATGCCAACAACGATAATCGCATCATCAAAATCGATGGCACCATGATCGCTGAAATAGGTGATCTCCTTAATGCCAAGAAAAACGGCTGGGAAGTAAAACTTTTCCTCGAACTCCTTCGTGATAAAGAAACCGGGTCAGTATTTAAGATCACAGCGATTGAGATCCTCTCCCGGGAGAACAGACTCTCCACTGGTCTTCTCAGAAGCTCCAGCACCGCTTTTGAACCGATCGTGGCTGCTTCTAAGAGAGAGCTCAACACACTTTTTAAAGCCGCTTACCCTTACGATTCTGAGTTCTACGATGTGAACGATGATTGCTTTAACCGTGCCCAGTTTTGGTCAAGAACTCATCAGCACTTACAAAGTGAAAAGGGCCTCGAGCGAGGGACTGATAAAGTCTTTATTTTCTTCTCTCAAAGCTATACCACAAAGTTTAACCACAAGTGGTGGTACCACGTGGCTCCAGTGGTCTATCTCAAAGACAAAGCGACTCCTTACGTCTTTGATTCAACATTTATTTCATCCGCTGTAACGCTAGAGGAGTGGCTCGCCACTTTCGATGGTCACACTGAAGGAAAGTGTCTAAAGATTAATAACCTTGAAGACTACTACAAGAACGCCAACAAGGCGATCTGCATGTACATCGTTGCCCCGATGTTTAACTATGTTCCAACCGATCTTTATAAGTCTTCTCGCCTGAACAACTGGCGCTGTAGTGACTTTAGAAAAGTGATGGGGTTTGCAGCACCTGGATCTAGGACCAGCAACCCAAGTGCTCGCTGGAGTGATCCGGAGTTTAAGTACCTGATGCCAAAAGGCTGCCAGTAATTTTTCAAGGGCGGATTTTCCGCCCTTTTTTTTTGCTCTCCCTTATACTTGTCTCATGACAACTTCAAATCTGATTCGACTCAACCGTTGGCGCACTTCTACATTCCTAGTCGCCGTCATCGGCTACATTGGCTACTATATCTGTCGCGCCAACCTTTCGGCGGCTTTCCCTCTCATGTCTACTCATTTTGGATTTTCCAATGCGCAGCTTGGGTTAATCGCACTCTATTCCGAGCTGGCCTATGCCATTGGTAAACTCATCAACGGTCCCATGGGAGATAAGGTGGGAGGAAAGAAAATCTTTCTCATCGGACTCTCTGGCGCCATTATATGCAATTTTATTTTTGCGCTAGGAACTCAGCTGATTTTTTTCATCATCACTTGGTGTATCTGTCGCTTCTTCCTCTCTATGGGATGGGGTGGTCTCACAAAGATGATTGGCAGCTGGTTTGAGCCTGAACGAAACGGCACAGTCATGGGATGGGTGAGTCTCAATTTTCAATTTGGTGGCGTGGTCGCCACGCTATTTGCGGGCCTCATTGTTTCCCTCGGTGGCGACTGGCAAGACGTGTTCATTTATCCCCCATTGCTTGCGACCATTATTTTGATCTTCTCCGCACTTGGTTCAAAAGACTCCCCTCAAGATGTGGTTCCTGGAACGAACTTTGGTCAGTCGACCACCAATAAGAGGCCTGTCTTTAAAGACCATTCTCAGAGTGCCTGGCAGGTCATCAAAAACCTTCTGAGCTTAAGAGTCTTCCAGCAGCTTTTAGTGTTTAGTTTTCTCACTACATTTTTACGATCTATCTTCTTTTTTTGGACTGCAAAGTTTTTAGTCGACATTGGCTTCGAGGCTGCGAAGGGAATTTTTATGTCGGCCATTTTTCCCTTCTTAGGTTGTTTAGGCACGGTTATCTTAGGTTGGTATACGGATCGACATTCTAAAAACGGTGACCGGGCTCAGATGATGTGGATCATGCTCCTTGGACTGGTAGCGAGCTTATTAGTGATTGTGTGGGCGCTGAGTGCT
>JAJTIF010000002.1 GCA_021299675.1 Pseudomonadota bacterium
ATTGATGTACACAGCTATTCTCGCAAATCCATTTTGTACCT
The DNA here is from genome assembly GCA_021299675.1 of Pseudomonadota bacterium. GTDB lineage: Bacteria > Bdellovibrionota > Bacteriovoracia > Bacteriovoracales > Bacteriovoracaceae > UBA6144. The sequence goes on from JAJTIF010000002.1 coordinate 42, forward strand.
CAAGCCCATGGCTGATGAGGATTTGGGTTACGCCACGGAATCACTCTTTCAAATCTGTCGCGAGCACGCGGAAAGCCGCGAGCACGCTCCAAGCAAAGACGACAAAGGCTTTCTCACGATTGGCCGCTTCACCGATCCTAGCTCTCTTCATGCTGCTATTAGCGTGGCACAAAGAGAGTTCGCCGATTGCACCAGTTTGCCATTGAGAGGGGTCTGTCTTTTCCAGAAAAATAATGGCGTGTGGTACCAGCAGAATGATCTGCACCAGTTTTCTCTTGGTCCTTCTCCCTTGAGCGAGGAGCGATGAGAAGAGTCTTTCTTTTATTCTTCCTCACTTCTCCGGTGTTCGCTCAATACTCTTACGTCGCTCCGGCGCGGCTACTCGGCGACGGGGGCACAGAGATAAGAGGTGAGGGTAGATTGTGGAACTCCACTCAACGGCTCGACGCCAATGGGGAGTCTGTGGCTTATGAGCCAGGAGAGTCCTTTTCTTATTTAGAAGGGATCTTCGCTGCTTCTTACGGCGTAACTAAAGAGTTGCAGCTGGGGATCCGCGCCAGCTTTCGGCAAAACACCGCTAATATTGAAGAGCCGGCAGGCTCAGGCACGATCGAGACACTAAGCTCTTCGGGGATTCAAAGTTTCGGAGGTGATTTTAAGTACATGCTCGAGCCGGTGGGCAATCTCTACTACGCTCTCGAGGGCTTTTACTATCACACTCCTTATTCGAACAAAGAAAAAATCACCAACGATAAGATTTCCAATTTTGTCCTAGGCGATGATGGCGGAAATTTTGGGATTGGTGGAGTCGTCTCCTACATTCACCCGAATCAGAATTTTTTCTCAGTGAACGTCGGTTACAGGCGACCAGGTAAAGAACTCTCGGCGGAGATTTACTGGAAGGCGGAGGGAGCCTTAGCGTGGAGCTACGTGGCGCTGGTGGCTGGGATTGAAGGAGTTAATTCTCTCAATCAAGACCCCTACAAAACAGACCCTGATAACAGGCCCGTGTTTAATACGGGGGGCTCATCCTTGTATGCCTCTCTCAATCGACAGTTCATGGCTCCCTATGTGGGGGCCAACATCGCCTTTAATAAGAACTGGAGAGTCGAAGGACGCTATCACTCCTTCATGGCTCAAAGGGCATACGACTCTGGTGGTTTATTTACTCTGGCCCTCGTTAAACGTGTGGAGACAGATACGAGAGCAAAGATCGAAGGAAGTTTTAAAGAGTATGACCTTGAGGCGAGCGTGGCGAAGGTTTCTCCCAAAAAACAGTTCGTGATTCTCAATAAAGGGCTCTCGCACAATGTGGAGAAGGGCCAGCGCTTTGATCTCTACCATTTTGATTATTTGGGAGGCAATGTCCTCCTGGCCCGTGGTGTGATCATTCAGGTGAACTCCGAGCAATCAGTTCTTCAGTTAACCACAAGGTTCAGCAACAAACATGAGATCAAAGAGGGCACCGTCGCCCGCGGGATGGCCAAGTAGTTGACCGGGATCGTTTGCCTTTGAACGAATTCTAAGCAAAGACCAAAAAATCATAGGTTGAGTCCTGCCCAGATTGAGTTAAAATAGATCGTATACAAAGGATTCCTCATGAAACGTTTGATCTGCGGTTTTGTTCTTCTCGTTCTCTCTACCAGTGTGTTTGCCAAAAGATTCTCTAACCAATACTGCGAATTCGAACTTCCGAACGGCTGGCAATGTGCGCTTGAGGGATCCGAATACGTCTGTCAGTCAGAAAATGAGTCGAGCAAAAAAGAAGCGATCATTATCCTGGCCGCGAAGAGACGTGGCGAGCAGGATAGCATGGATGAGTACAACGCCTACTTGAAGAAGACCAAAAATTATTCTCTCCCCGGTGGAAAGACACAGATCTCCGAGCCAAAGTACACCAAGATGTCGACCGTCAACGGTCACCAGTGGGTGGATGCACTCCACTTGGCTTCAGAGGTTCCTGGTTTCTACACTCGCTACCTCGCCACTGTGAAAGAAGATCTTGGTGTGGCCGTCACCTTTTCTGTGACCAGAGATATGTACACTCAGTATCAAAGTATCTTTGATGGTGTGGTGGCTTCTCTGCGCGTGTTTCGTCAGGCGCAGGACAAGGGACAAAATATCAACCTCGGTGCCGCCGACTCAAATCTTGCTGATACGACCTTTATCCCTGACGGTGATCGCGTAGATATTGGTGTTCAAAAAACCCAAGAGCGCCAAAAATCAGAAGGCGGAGACAGCACGATGCTCATCGCTATCCTGGGTGCCGTGGCCGTTGGTTTCGTGATCATGAAGGCTAAGGGTAAGAAAGGTGGCGGCAAGAAGGGGTAGTTTGCCCACTTATTTTGTCACTCAGGACCTTCGTTTTTCTGACCTAAAGTAGCCTATCCCATCGATAACTCATAAGTGCTGGATAAATAAGCTCACCTTATCCAGTACCCCCCTTAAAATAGATTCAAGTACTTATTTTTGCTTTTTTTGGCCCCCACCAAAAGACGGTAAAACTCAAGTTTTTGGCTTTTTTAACCGATGGGCAACTTATGAAAAACCTAATCATAACTCTGAGTTTCTTCCTCCTTCTCCCTCTCACCGGCCATGCGAATGGACTGATGAAATTTAAAAAAGTGAAGGCGGGGGAAGTGGCGCCGAAGATACAAAATCGAGTCCCTTTCCAGTATGTGGTTGAAATGCGAAAGGTGATTGTGGGCTTTATGATTAAGCTCGAAGAGGACACCGCTTCAGGAAAGATCTCGCGTAGTAGTTCTTCTGGTATGCTTTACTTCTTACGCAGCCAGCTCTTTATCGCCGACGCTTATGCGAAGATGGCAAAGGACGCGGTTTGTTTCGCCGGTGGTTGGGAATCGAAAATAAACTCCGCAGGAACCTGTATCATACCAGCCCCTGTAAATTCTCCTGATTGTGGCGCGAATAAACTGAAATGCGACCCGACGATTTTCGGGACACCTACTTGCGTAGATAAAACTGGGACTCGCGGGCAAGGTTTCACAGCTCGATGTGAAAACGCAGTAAAAAATGACAACACAAAACTCGCTCAGATCCACGCGAACCTCACACTGAACTCGGCAGATCTCGAAGCTCTAAGCAGCAAAGTGAATAAGTTTTGTGACGATTGGAAAGCTGCCAATAACTCCCGTGATTACGACGGTTGTGCGAACCTCAAGACTCAGGTTGCCAGAATTCAGTCCATCAGAACACTACCGCCCCAAGCGACTGAGGTTCCAGAGATTACAGTTGGTGGCATTCAGCCAATCGAGTTGGAGGAAACAGCTTTGATCCCAGAGATTCCTCAAATCGCCGAGCAGCCTATCGCGACCGTGAATCCTGTGGTTGAGCCGCAGGTTCAGCAGCAGGTTCAGCAGCAGGTGCAAACGGGAACTCCGGCAGCGGCTGGAACAGCTGGGGACTTAAGGATTAGAAACGGCGGATCTCCTCAGCCATCTGAGAATGAATCAAATAATTTCTGTAAGCCACAACTGCAAATTTTCCCTGAAGCTCAGAGCTGCGTGACCCTACTGAACACTTTTAATGAAAGTGCTCACGTCAGAGTAAATCGCCACCCATCTGAACTCGGAGCTGAGGGGCCCGGACAAACTGAAACTCAATATGTCGCTTTTAAGCCAATCAGCGCAAGCGAGCCGG
>JAJTIF010000194.1 GCA_021299675.1 Pseudomonadota bacterium
CCGATGAAGCCGGTGGTCGCCCCTTTGTAAAACACGGGCATCTCATACCAGGCCTCGGGCACCGGTTCTCCGCGTTTCTCGAAACCTTTTTTAACGTGCTTTTCATGCACGAAGAAATCGCGATAGCTGGCGATCTTGTCCAGTGGGGCATGCATCCGTGTGGACTTATCGTCTCGTGGGCTAAAAGCAATCTCGGCACCACTTTTGGTTTTTAGCACACCAGCTTGAGCGAGTTGAAAATAGAGCTCCACGACCGCTTGCAGTTCGTTGATGGGAGAGTCGCTGCGCTCGAGGAAGCTTGAGAGGAGATGAGGCATCTTATGTGCGGCTCGCTCGCTGGCATTGAAGAAGCCTTCCTTTTCATAGAAGGCTTGCATGACAAAATTCGCATCAACGATCAGCTCGTTTGTGAGAATGCCCAAGCGTTTTTGGATTCCGAGATAAGAATGGCGCGAGTAGGTACAAAGTCTCATGAGGGCCTTCCAAATTTTTCAGTATAGGTTGGCAGTACTTGCTCCATGGCTTCAAAGAAGTGCTGCATCTCAATCTTCGTTCCAATACTCACTCGAACGTGATCGGGCATCAGATTCGCCCGCAGAGGTCGAATAATCACTCCTCGGTCAAGGAGGCTGTTGTAAAGATCGAGGCTGGCCTCAGCACTCCCTGTTTTAAAAGTAATAAAATTACAAACGGACGAGATGGGCTTGAAGTTATGGCGCTTGAGGAAATCAAAAGTCTCTTGGTAGCGCTTGCGATTATTGGAGAGCGTGCGATCAAGATGGGGCTGATCGGTGAGGGCACCAAGCGCTCCTTTCTGAGCGACCAGACTTGGTTCGAAAGGAAGCTTCACTTTATGAAGCGCACCGATGAGCGTTTCATGGCCAAAGCCGTAGCCCACTCGTACACCACCAAGCCCATAAGCTTTAGAAAAGGTTCTGAGAGTCACGACGTTGTCGTAGCGATAATCCATCGAGTCCGGATAATCAGGCCACTCTTTGGCGTACTCGAAGTAAGCCTCATCCAGGATCACAATCGTGTGAGGAGAGACGTGCTTCATCAGGTAATCAAATTCTTCCTTTGTGAGATAAGTTCCGGTGGGGTTATCTGGATTGGCGATGTAGACCACTTTCGTCTCTGCGGTGATTTGTTTTGCCATGGCTTGAACGTCGTATTTGTAGTTCGAAAGCCTCGGCACTTGAATCAGTTTGGCTCCCACAGATTTTGCCAAGATCAGAAAACCGATAAAGGTATTCGTCGCCGTGACAACCTCGTCGCCTTCTTGCAAAAAGGCACGACAGATGTACCCCATGATTCCTTCTGAGCCATTGCCAAGAACAATGTTCTCTGGCTTGAGGCGGTAGAGATCACAGAGAGATTTTTTTAACTGATAGGCAGCCATGTCTGGGTAGCGGTGAGTTTCCCAGAGGATATTGGTCATCTCACGGATCGCCATGGGGGAGGGACCGAGTGGATTTTCATTGCTGGCTAGTTTTGAGATGCGAGTTAAATTCTTCTCACGCGCTAGTTCATCCACCGGTTTCCCAGCCTGATAAACCTCTAGTTTTTCAATATAATCAGGCACTAGCTTCTTTTGCATCTCATCCTCTTTGCTCTTTTGTGTAGGAAAAACTACCATACACGGGTCAACCGAACAAATGAGGATCATCATGGGATTGTTAACTGGAAAAAAAGCTTTGATTTTAGGTGTCGCCAATGACCGCTCGATCGCATGGGGCATTGCAAAAGCCCTAAAAGCACAAGGCGCGTCACTTGCATTGACCTATATGAACGATGCTATTCATAAGCGTGTCGAACCCCTCGCCCAAGAAATTGGGGCCGATTTTATTGCTCAAATGGATGTGAGCCAAGATGAGCACTATGCCGCTCTTCGCAAAACCGTAGAAGAGAAATGGGGCAAGTTTGATATTCTCATTCACTCGCTGGCTTTCGCAGACAAAGACGATCTCTCAAAGCCCTTCCTGCAAACATCACGCAAGGGCTTCCTCATGGCCTGTGATATCTCTGCTTACTCTCTCGTGGGGTTGTGTCAGACGCTCGAGCCCATCATGAATGATCATGGAAGTGTGGTGGCCATGACCTATTATGGCTCACAGAAAGTAGTGAAAAATTATAATGTCATGGGTGTGGCGAAAGCGGCGCTTGAGGCGTCAACACGCTACTTGGCCTACGACATGGGGCCACGTGGAATCAAGGTAAATTGTATTTCTGCGGGACCTATCAAGACGCTGGCAGCCTCAGGCATCTCTGGCTTCAGAGGACTCTTAAACCAAGTCGAGGAGATCGCACCGATGAAGACGGGAGTATCGCAGGATGACGTCGCAGGCGCAGCTGTGTATCTCACCACGTCTCTGTCTGGCGGAGTGACAGGCCAGATCCTTTATGTGGACGCTGGGCTTTCCATCCTCGGCGGATTCTAGGTTGAGCTTCGACGCCACTCATTTAGAAAAAATGATTCCCGGTATTCATTGTTTTAACAAACAAGAATACTGGGAATGTCACGAAGAGCTGGAGCACTGTTGGCTCGAGGATCGTCAGGATCCGGCCCGCTACATCTACTGGGCGGTTATTCAAGTGGCGGCGGCGATGGTGCACTACGGGAATAATAACCTCATCGGCTGTGTTGGACTCATGAAGAAGGCCCGCGAGAAGTTTCATAAGGCACGCGAACTTCATGTCGTCACACCGCTTGTGCTAGAAAAGCTCGAGTGGAATGAA
>JAJTIF010000269.1 GCA_021299675.1 Pseudomonadota bacterium
ATCTAGCGATTTCTTTGATTTAAAGATTTGTAATTTCTTCACATTATTGAAATGAAAACTCATCAGCCCCTCGGTGTAAATCGTACCTTGGGGAGTGAGTACATAAAGAGGCCGAGTCTTGGTGGAAACCAAGGGACAGGCCTTGATGAGTCCATCGGCTTCTAGGCGCTTAATAAAGGTCGAAAGATTCGAGCGCGTGACCCGCAAGCGGCTCGCCAGTTTGGCGGCACTAAAGGGGGCCTCAAAATAGAGGATAAAGAGGAGGCGAAAACGGGGGTAGGAGCAGTCTTCCTTAGTCAGGGATTCTTCGAGCTCAGCGTAACTCTGCTCCACCAGGAGGAGAAGTTGCCGCCAGAGAACGAGCGTCGTGTCATTCTTGAGCTTTTCAAATTTTTTAAAGTTCTTTGATTGGTAAACTGTTCCCATAATCCTAAAGTATAAAGGTAATCAACTTAAGTTGCAATTAAGCTTTTTTCTTTTGTTAACATGTTAACCTTTGGTTTATTCTATAGCGATCAAGGATGGATTTATGCTCGCAACAGTTTTATCAATTCTCTTTCTCACTGCCCCCGCCATGGCTTTCGATCACACCCATGCGGCATTCACGAAGATTCTCCAGACACGGACGCAACCAAAGCAAGGCCAGACCTGGGTGAATTACACAGACTTAAAAAACCAATCGCGCTCCGAGCTGCAGGCTTATTTGCGCGTGCTGGAGGCTTTTAGTGCGGATGATTTCGCCCTCGCCACCAAGCCCCAGCGACTGGCATTTTTAATCAATGCCTACAACGCCTTTACGCTCGAGTGGATCCTCATTCATCACCCAGTCAAATCCATCAAAGACACGGGTTCTCTGTTTAGTTCACCCTGGAAGAAGACCTTTCCTGGCTTTAAGCTCTTGGGTCAGAGTTTTACTTTGGATAAGATTGAGCACGAATGGATCCGTGGCAACTTCACCGAACCGCGAATTCACTTTGCGGTCAACTGCGCTTCGATGGGGTGCCCGAGTCTCGCCCGTCGCGCCTACACGGGCACAGGGCTTGGGCAAGAGCTGGCAGCCGCGGAGCGGGAGTTCTTTTTCAACCCTCGCCACTTCAAACTCGACGGCAAGAGCGTCTCCGTATCCTCCATCCTCGATTGGTACGGCGGTGACTTCGAAAAAGTTCACGGCAGCCTAGGGAATTACCTCAGTAGCAAAGCCTTGGAGTTCGGACTTAGCAAGGAAGCGATCCCAAACCTAAAGATCAGTTTTAGCGACTACGACTGGTCACTCAACGGAAACTAAATGAAGAAACTCCTTCTCCTTCTCGTCTTTGTCGCACTCTTCTTCGTCCTCAAAGTGACAGGCCTCACGAGCTACCTGAGCTTCGATGTTCTGAAAGCTTCGCAGGCCTCGCTGCAAGCGCAGTTCAGCGAGAACCCGGTTCTCTTTGTCTCGAGCTTTTTTGGAGTGTACGTCCTCGCCACCGCCTTCTCGCTCCCCGGTGCGACAATCCTCACGCTCGCCGGGGGAGCTATTTTTGGGTTGTGGCAGGGCTTTGTGATCGTCTCTTTTGCCTCGAGCCTTGGGGCGACGCTGGCGTTCCTGGTCACGCGCTACGTCCTGCGCGATTCGGTGGAGAAGAAATTTAAAACTCAGCTTCAAGGGATCAACGAAGGCATTAAGCGGGAAGGGTCCTTCTACCTCTTCACTCTTCGTCTTGTTCCTCTCTTTCCCTTCTTTCTCATCAACATGCTCATGGGTCTCACGCAGATGCGTGTCTGGGTGTTCTACATCGTCTCCCAGGTCGGCATGATTCTTGGGACTCTCGTATACGTCAACGCCGGCACGCAGCTGGCGCAGCTCGATAGCGGCGCGGGGATCTTGACCCCGAAGCTGATCCTGAGCTTTGTCCTCCTAGGAATTTTCCCCTTGCTCTCGAAGAAGCTCATCGACGCGCTGAAGGCGCGGAAGGTGTACCGCGGTTTTAAAAAACCTGATCGCTTCGACTACAATCTCGTGGCTATCGGGGCCGGGGCTGCGGGCCTTGTCACCACCTACATCGGCGCTGCTGTGAAAGCCAAAGTCGCTCTGATTGAAAAGCACAAAATGGGCGGCGACTGCTTGAACACTGGCTGTGTGCCGAGCAAAGCTCTGATCAAATCCGCAAAGCTTGCCCAGCAGATCAAGCAATCTGAGAAATATGGTCTTAAAACCAGTCAAAGCACCGTTGATTTTAAGCAAGTCATCCAGCGCGTGCACAAAGTGATCGAGGAGATCGCTCCCCATGACTCGATCGAGCGCTACACAGGCCTTGGGGTTGAGTGCCTCACTGGCGAGGCGGAGATCCTCTCGCCTTGGGAAGTGAAAGTGGGTGATAGAGTTTTACGGACGAAAAATATTGTGCTCGCGACCGGGGCAGGACCTCTCATCCCGCCGATCCCAGGATTAAGAGAGATCAAGCCTTTGAGCTCGGAGAATCTCTGGGAGATCACTTCCTTGCCTCAGCGCTTGCTGGTTCTTGGTGGCGGACCCATTGGCTGTGAGCTTTCACAAGCCTTCTCTCGTCTGGGGTCTCAGGTCACGCAAGTCGAAGTCCAAGAGAGTCTTCTCGTTCGTGAAGACAGTGATGTCTCAAAGTTGGTGACTGAAAAATTTAAAGCGGAAGGAATCAATCTTCTGCTGGGTCACAAGGCAGAAAGTTTTGGTCAGGACGAATCGGGCAAGTTTGCTCAACTCAAAAATGCTCAAGGTGTGGTTAAAGTTTATTTTGATGAAGTGATCGTGGCGCTGGGGCGCAAAGCCAATACAAACATGAAAGGGCTGGAGCGTCTGGGACTTGAACTCAACCCCTCAGGCACCTTTGCGCATGATGAGTACCTGCGCACCAAGTACCCCAATGTTTTTGTGTGTGGAGACTGCGCTGGGCCTTATCAGTTTACCCATGTGGCCGCTCACCAAGCCTGGTACGCCAGTGTAAACGCACTCTTTTCTCCTTTTAAGATG
>JAJTIF010000026.1 GCA_021299675.1 Pseudomonadota bacterium
AAGCCTTGGAATAAATGTCGGGAGAACGAGAAGAAATGTCGCCATTCCTGTATCGCTCACCAACACGAAACTCAGGCAGTTAATGAGCATTTCCACCTCTGGTCTATTTTAAAGATAACTTAACATTTACTGAAGTCGGGCAAGAATTACCAGTAAAGTGTTAAAAATCATTAGTTTAGGTCGGAAAACCAATTTTTTTGAAAAGGGTCCTCTGGACCCAAAGCGGCCCAATCAAAAGAAAAGCGAGATCGTCGGCAAAGGAGGGCTTTTTGCCCTCAATCTTGTGACCCCAAAATTGAAAGAGCCAAGAAACGACAAAAATAATCAGGCTTGCCTGAAGCAAAATCCCGCGGCTTGCCATCCAGCTGGTGAGGGTGAGCATCAGCACGGATTGAACCATCATGCCGACAAACATCAAGCGATTCAGGAGAAAGTAAAAACACAAAGCTCCGGAGACAAAGAGGGTAGCCCAGTTAAGCCCTTGCACACGCAGAAAAAGGGCAGGTGAGGGAATACACCACAAAAGACCTATCACAGAAAGCATGATGAGAGGCACGCAGATTTTATGAATCAGTACATTAGTAGGGTTTTGATGGCTAAGGGCATATTCATCCATCCATTCAGTGTAAGTTCTCATGGTTCGTCCTTGGTTTGCAGCAATGTTCTGACCTCTTGGGCATGCTTGGCGCCCTTGCGGTTGCAAGCTTCGTAGAAGTTTTTCATCTTTTGGGATTTGTAAGCCTCGGCACAGCCTAAGGTATAGGACTGGTGAATGTGCTCCAGCACACTTTCCTGGGAGAGAGCTTCATTTTCTGCTTTCTCATTTGCACGCGTCGGGTTAGTTTGCCCCAAAGAGCAACCCTGAAGTAACAAGATATGCGCGACTATGGAATAGCCCCAGAAACTCTGCTTTCTCAAGTTCACTCCTCGTGTCCATTTGTCTTTAATTTACCAGAGCAGGGTGCAAGATTCATTACCATACTTAAAAATAATTCAAATCCTGCTGATATAGCTGAGTACTTCGATCTCTGCATGGCTGCGCATTGGGCGAGTGCGGGCTCCTTTTGTCCGACCGATGTGGACAATGCTCTTCGCCAGCACCTATGGAATAAAAAAGAAACCAAAGATTTTGCCGAGAAGATGTGGGAAACCACGCTCGAGTCACTCTTCTGGGATTACTCATATGTGACGGGCAAAATTGTGGCGACCACGGATGTCTCCCAGCGAGTTTCTACCCACGAGGGCACTTGGTTTTCAGTCGCCGTCGGAGCCTATGCGGCTGCCGTGAAGCTGAAAAACGAAGTCTATGCTAAAAAAATTTTTGATCTCATCAGCTTTGAGATGGACCGCGAATTAAAGATCGCTGAGTTCTGGTTGGCCACGGATCCTTTTACTTTCTGTCGCCTCACGGCTCTCCTCTCTCACAATCTAGGTGACTTCGATAGAGTGGTGGAGGTCAGTGGACTCTCAAACCGTGATCCTTTAATGAGCTTTTATAAACTCTCTGAGAAAGCGGGGAGCCTCTGGGCGCTCGCGTGCATCTACTATAAAAAATATGTCTCGGCCGATGGACACCGAAATTTTGCTCTCCGTAATCCCAAATGCCTGCGCACGCACTCCGATCTTCTGATCGGAGTCGGTCCCTTTCATGAAGACTGGGGCAGCAAGATTGCGTTCACGACCCATCTCACAGAAGCGGAGAAAGCCGAAGTGGCCATCGAGCTGGTGGATGGCTGGAGTCGACTCAAGGGAGAGACCTGGGGATATCCCAGGGCCTACCGGGGATTAACGGACAAATTACCGCTCAAAAGTCTCCAGCCCTATTGGAATGCTAAGCAGCTCAAGTTGGTTCAGGATGCGCGCTTTCAAACTAAAGTGAAGATGCCACGCTCGCAGTTCGAGGCGCGCTTCACGCGCTCATTGTCGGAGTTACAACGTGAACTCCTTTGAGGCCACGGTCCGAGTGCTCTCAGCCAAGGGACATGGAGTGGTCGATCATCCTGATGGGAGAATGTTTTTTGCCAAAGGAGTCTGGACCGGTGAGACGGCTCGCTTTCAGCTTACGGGCACTGAAAAAAACTACGATGTCATTACGGTCCTAGAGATTCTTACGCCCTCTGAGCATCGAGTCGCCGCACCCTGTGCTCACCATGGAAGTGAGAAGTGTGGTGGGTGTCCTTGGATGTTTGTGAGCTATGCTGAGCAGGTTCAGGCGAAGGAAAAGAAAATTGATTTCTTGCTTTCGAAAAATAATATCTCGGTCGAGAAGAGATACCCTCTCGTGGCTTCCGAAAAAAATCTCGGCTACCGTAACCGCGCGCAGTTTAAAACAGATGGCCTTGCGATTGGGTTTGTGACGGAAGGAACCAACGACCTTTATGCCATCGATGACTGTTTGGTACTAAACCCAAAGATGCGCGAGCATCTTCAATCACTGAAGAATCAATTGCCTCGCACCGACTGGAAAACCACTGGACCTCAGCCGTGGAACTACATCGAAATCGATGACCTTCAGTCATCCTCTGAGATCGTGCTCAACCGCCGTCGCCCCTTTCGCCAAGGCAACACTGAGCAAAATCTTAAAATGAAAGAATGGGTTCAAAGCGTTCTTTCAGACGAGCCTAAAGAGCATCCTGTGGTCGAAGCCTTTTGTGGCTCAGGTAACCTCACAGAGGCCCTCTCTCAAGCAGGTTTTACTCGTATCCTGGCCAGTGAGGTGAGAGGAGTGGCGGTGGAGGAACTCAGGGCCAAGCGATTGGCCGGTGTTGAGATTTTAGAAATTGATATGAATGCCAAGGGCGTCTGGCAGCAGCTGGCCCGGCGTCAGCCACAAGCGAAGATTCTCTTGGTCGACCCCCCTCGTGAAGGCCTTGAAGTTCGCCAAGGACTCTTCAGTTCTCTGAAGCTTCTTGAGACGCTGGTGTACATATCCTGCGATCCCAATACCTGGGCACGAGATGTTAAAGATTTTCAGTCGCAGGGCTGGCGAGTCGAGAGTTTGACCCCGATTGATCTTTTCCCCCACACACCTCACATCGAACTCATGAGTGTGCTTAGACTTCAGTGATGTGTGGCAGATTCTCGTCGAGCCAGTAGACGCGGTAACGTTCGACCACCAGAATTTCTTCAAATTTTACACCAAAATATTCGTTACCAAAGTGCGGCTCAATGGCCCACAGTCCCTGGGAGAGCGGGCGAGTCTCATTGGCCTTCATGACTGTTGAGCCAAAGAGAGACTGCTTGGCGAGGTAGGCGTAGGACTGAGGAGCAAAACGGCGCAGATTAAGTTTCGGAAGACCTAGGAAAGGAAGTTTGCCGATGCGGTGACCTAGCACTCCTAGGGGATAGAGGTCATGGCAGTTTTTAAAGCCATTCTGATTGATTAAATTTTCAACGGCTTGGTAGATAAAGCTGATCGGACGGCGTTCCTGAGCAAGGTTTAGGATCAGTGCCCGAAATTTTTTAAGCAGCACGCGGGCGTCTTGGTGGGCTTGGTTTTCGCCGAAGTAGAAACTGTAACCGATGTCGACGGCATGACCATCCACGCTCGGGGCCACATCCAAAATCACCGGCATGTTCGCTTCGAGTTTTTTTTCTGAAGGCATGAAGGCTTGACCCAGATCCAGTGTTTCTTCTGGTCGCTTAAATCCCTTGAACGCCGTGCGGTCCCCAAACCAGGCAAAGGCCCGATGGAAAAAAAGATCATGACCTTTGGAGAGAAAAAACTCATCCACGATCCTGGCGGCTTCAATCTCCGTCATTCCCACTTTCAGTTGGGCCCGCGCTTCAGTCACTGCCTGGTAGGCGAGTTTTTGAATCTTTTGATAGCGCTGCATTTCACTGGTGAGATTCATTAGGCGACCACTTCCGCCCATTGGGCCTGAGTGAGTCGAACGAGCTCATCGAGATTTTCTTGTAGTGGATGAAACTTCGGGTGCAGGTAGCGCGAGAAGATCCCCATCGCCTTGGGCAGAAGTGCATTCTTCGTCAGAAAGACATCGATGGCGTCCTGGAGAGTTTTCCGCTTGAGCAGAACTCCGTCCTGCCACAGGAGGTGAGACGTCACAAGTCCCACAAGTCCAGAGAGGATGAGATACCCGCCCAAGAGTCCTGCCACTCGATTGGCGTAGCTTGGGTTCGATGACTTAAGTACGTCAAAGGCCACCGCTCGGTGTTCGATCTCCTCAAGGGCATGCCACTCAAAGAGTTTTCTCATCACAGGGTCGGAGTTTTCGAAAAAATCCTCACTCAAGCCGATCTCGGCGAGCAAGCTTGTGAGGTGCTCAAAGCCAGCGGTCAGAGAGAGTTTGAATTCTGGCGACGTACTTTTTTCGACGAAGCGGGTGATGACGTCCTCGACGAGCCTTAGGGTCTGGTCAACGTCGTAGCCCTGATCACGTAAGTTTTGGATGAACTTTTCATGCTCCACCGCATGCTGTGTTTCTTGTTGCATGAAGAGCATGGCTTCTCGTTTAAGTTTTTCATCACTGATCTGGGGCACGAAGCGCGAGAGGGAGCGGACAAAGAACCTCTCACCAGTGGGGAATAACAGAGTAAAAGAGTTGCATAAGTGGGTTTTAAAGGCACAGTCATCGAGCCAGTGCTTGAGGATGGTTTGCGGAAATTCGAAGTTCGGTTTTCTGACGATCATGGCGCTGACTCCTGCCCCTATTATAACTCTGCTTCAATGCTTTTTGCCAAGAGCTCATCTTCTTCTGCTAAGATGGAGTAATGACACGCTTAATTTTTCTCCATGGTTTTCCCGATTCCCCCACTGTCTGGAGTCACCAGCTCAATGCCTTCGGTGCTAAAGCCCAGTGCCTGACCCCAGAGCTGCATTCTCTGACCTTCGAGGAGCAGATGAGCAAGATCCAGGAGCTCGTCGGAAACCAATCGTCCATCCTTATCGCGCATGATATGGGCGGTCCTGTTGCCGTTGAGTTTGCCTCTCGCTACCCGGAGTTTGTGGAGCGTCTGGTGCTGATTAATTCCTTAAGCCTTTCAATGTTTGCACAGCGGATGCGCACTCTCGAGCAGCTCCTGCGCTCGAGCTACATGAGTGTGTTCGTGAATCCTCTGGTGAACACAACCACCATTAAATTCATGCAT
>JAJTIF010000030.1 GCA_021299675.1 Pseudomonadota bacterium
CTGGCTGACCCCCTCGGCCGACAGGGTCAGGGTGGCGAGGTCCTCGGCGGCCCGGGCGGGGCGCGCGCCCAGAAGGGGCAGGGCGAGGGTCAGGGCGAGGGTCAGGGCCAGGACGGCGGCGGATGCGGTCTTCATTCGGGCGCTCCTCAATGCAGGTTGAGCCTAGGACGCCCCCGTCCCCGCGCCAAGTCAGCCCGCCGCCCCCTGAACCGGGCCTGAACCGCTTCCCACCCGCTTCCGGCCCGCCGGCCGCCATGCTAACCCGGCGCGGGGGCCTGTAGCTCAATGGTTAGAGCCGACCGCTCATAACGGTCTGGTTGCAGGTTCGAGTCCTGCCGGGCCCACCAGCGACGCTCTAGCGAGTTGTTTCCTCACAACTCTCTGACGAAAAACAGCTTCTCAGAACGGCCTGTGACACATTAACGTGGCACAATGGACCAGAGCGAGTTGGCGAGATATCCTGGCCTGCACCTTCGTGGCAGCACCTACTATGTGCGTAAGCGCGTACCTGTGGACCTTGCTCACATTGAGAAACGCGAGCAAATCCGCCTCAGTCTCGATACCTCGGACAAGAAAATCGCGATCAGGCGCTATCCCGCCAAGCTGGCGGAGATCGAGCGGACTTTCACGGTTCTTCGAGCCGCCCTCCAATCCCAGGGACACGCCGAGGGGATACTCGCCGCTGGCAAACTGGAGAAACTAACCCGCCGTGAGATCGAAGCCCTTGTTGCGGCATGGTGGGAAAAACGCGCGCAGCACAGGCAACCCCCGCTGTCGGCATATGATGATCCGGCGGAGCATCTCGCGTCCTTGGACGATGACGCAGCGGCGATCCGTAGACCAGACCTTCTTGCCGATCCCATCGGCCGCGCCACGGATCAATTGCTCGTTGAAGCGGGGCACAGGGCGGAGCCTAGGAAGCTTGGGCGTGGTCGGACACAGGTCCGCTTCCCGGTCGTGGATCGTGCCTCTGAGGAATACGCCTACCTTCGACAACTCGTTCGACGCGCGTTGGAACAGGAACTCGCCCTGGCTCGTGATTACGTCACGCAGCGGGAAGACGCCCCCTATGACCCGATGTTCAATCCCAATGGTTTGGGCGCAGCACAGGAGCCGCTGCGAGGACAGCAAACGCACACGGTCGAGGATTGGATTGAGGAATACCGCGCTGAGAGGGAAGCGCTTCTGGGCAAGGAAAGCACCGGACGAAAATATGGACTGCTTTTCCGGGTCTTGCGGGAGGTGTTGGGTGCAGGGACGCCAGTGCGGTCCATCTCCAGAAATCACTGCGTCCAGGTGATCAGTTTCCTGAGGTCACTCCCTCCTAACGTCACCAAACTCAAGCGCTATAGGGGCCTGACGTTGTCCGACGCGGTCGCCCTGGCTAAGGCCGACGGCGCGAAGGGCCTCGCCGCAAATACCGTGGGTTCCTACATGCAGGGCTTAAGCGCCATGCTTCACTGGGCCCAGAATGCCGAATGGGAGGTGCGTGCCAGCACGAGAGGCCTTGTCGAGACGCGCCGCAACGAGGTGCAAAGACGGGGCTTCACTCCCGCTGAACTCACGAAGCTTTTTGCGGCGCTGAACGCCTTTCGCGAGGAGCAGCCTACCAAGTTCTGGGTGCCCGCCTTGGCGACGTTCACTGGTGCGCGGGCAGGGGAGATTTGCCAACTTCGCTCGGAAGATGTGATCGATGTGGGCGGCGTGAAGTGTCTCAATCTCTCTGTGTTCGATGCTCGTGGCGAAAGGGTCGAGGAGAAGCGTCTTAAGACGGCCGCCAGCGAACGCATCCTGCCCCTGCATCCCACGCTCCTAAATGCTGGCTTCCTTGCCTTCGTGGAGCGCCAGGGCAATCAGGACCGCCTCTTTCCCGATCTGACGCCGGGACCAAAAGGCAACTACTCTCACGAGTTCTCCAAGTGGTTTGGCCGGTTCAAGCGGGGGCTCGGCTTCACGGAGCGCTCCCTCGTGTTTCACAGCTTCAGGCACGGCTTCAAGGACGCATGCTCACTCGCCGACATTGGGGACGAGACGACCCGAGCATTGGGTGGTTGGGCGACTATCAATCAGGCGTCGCGCTACGGAAATCGGAGCGCAGTGCCCGTGCTCAATCGCGCCGTGAAAAAGTTGAAGTTCGGCAGCTTCGTGTTGCCGCCTCCTACTTAGCTCGCCCTGGCTTCGTAAGGATCGCGATTTGAGCGACGGCGACCGCCAAGTCCGCATCACTTAGGCCGCGTGCATGCACGAGCAGCGCCGCAATCATCCCTGCTCGCTCAGGGCTCTCCCGCTCATCGGTGTCGAAGAAATCTCTCAAAGGCACATCGAGCGCTTGAGCCAGCTTTTCCAGGGTCTCGAAGCTAGGCAGCGCAAGACCGCGTTCCAAACCGGAAATGGCATCGACTGACCGGTCAATCCGCTCAGCCAGCGCCTCTTGTGTAAGGCTCCGCTGCTTTCGGATTTCCCTGATGCGGGCAGCGACACGAGTCTTCTGAGACATGCGGGACATTCTCCCGCCCGCTCGTCGTTCAACACCGCTCAGTCTACGCTAAAACCCTTCAAGGCGTAGTTATCTACGGATACAATGCTCTCCACCATTGAGGGGCTCTGGTCGTGATCAATTTCATCGTTCTTATCTGGATCGTGGCGAGCGCATACGCCGTGATCAGCGTTATTCGCCCATTGCGGCCCTTCAGGGCGCGCTGGCAGGCCGCCTTGGCCCTGGTGGGGGTTCAGATTGTCTGTATCGCCGCCGCGATACCCTTTACGCCGTCAAACGATCAACCGCCTCCTCCGCCGGTCGCTACGGCCGTCGCGCCCAAAGAGAAGAGCCCGGACGTTGCGCTGGTAATGATCGATCCCAACGCGCCGAAGAAGCCGATCTCGGAGGCGGCGAAGAGGGATGCCAACCAAGCCAGATTGGAAATGAAAGATGATCTTCGTCTGATCGAAGCGGGGGAGGCGCTGCTCGGCAGCGCACTGAGCGCTGGCAATCGTGACGCGGTGCAGTTGGTTCGGCGCGACATGCAACAGCTAGACATAAAGCTGACCAAACGCCGCCCGCCTCTTGGCGGCGACCCCTGGCCGCCGCGTGCGGAGGAGGCGCATCTTGCGTGCGGACAGGCCGCGAACCGATTGAGCATGATCGCTGCAAGCGCGCTCGACGCGACGACCCTGGAAGGTGTCGCATTCAGAAATAAGTCCAGTGAACAGTATTTGGAATATCATGAGCAGTGTGCGGCATGGGTTGGTAAGGGCTGAATACAAATTCGAATGGCTATAATTATTGGATAATCATCGGAGAAATGCTAGAACATAGGTGAATAAACGGAGAACTCGCCTATGAATAGTTACTGGTCACTTGAGAGATTTGGTCGCATACAACTTTCTAAGTCATTCTTCGTTCGTGACTTCTTGCATTCGGAAATTGGGGCGTTCCATGGAATAAGGAACGTCCCTGTCGATCCAGACCTCATGATTTACACGGGCCGTAAGCTCTGCGAGGCGATCCTAGAGCCGCTAAGCGAGACCTTCGGGCGCATTCACATCCGCAGCGGATACAGGTCGCCCGCCCTCAATCAGTTCGGGCACGAGCGCGGTATGAACTGCGCCAGCAACCGTAACACTTTTGCAGATCACGTCTGGGATAGGCGCGATGCAGACGGCCACGCAGGAGCCTGCGCAAGCGTCGTCATTCCCTGGTTCCTAAATCAGAAGCGACCGGAGGAATGGCCGAAGCTGGCTAGGTGGATGCACGACCACCTCGACTATCACCGCATCACCTTCTTCGCCTACCAGACTGCCTTCAACGCGTGCTGGAGGGAGAACCCTCAGCGAGAGATACGATCCTACATTGCTCCAACAGGTCGCCTGACCGGACGGAGGGCGAAAGAGGGCTGGGGTGATCACCCGGTGGAGCATGAGGGCTTCCCGCCCTTCCGTGGGGCGCTGACACCCCTGGATGACATTCCTTGGAGCCCCGGTGCCAATTTGCAACCCGTTGCAAAGTTGCAGTCTGCTGCCCGCTCTATGGAGAACAGTTCTGCCCGGCAGATGTCACTCGATTTGAAGCCTCGATACCGGGTGTCGCTTGATGACTGACGACGGCCGGCCGAAGCAAAACACAA
>JAJTIF010000032.1 GCA_021299675.1 Pseudomonadota bacterium
AATTCTTCATACTGATTGCTTAAAGGGTTGAGATTTAAGCGTCTAGGGGGAATGGAAAAAATACCCAGTTGCGACTCAGGAAAGCTCTTTCAGTCTATAATCGGCTCAATATTCTCAGAGGTAAGTTTATGGAATTTGTGATCACCACCGCCACTCTCGATGATGTGGATGAGCTCTTGAAGCTCTACTTCGAAATTTATGGACCGGATTACCCTGTACGCTACGGCACCGATCGCGCGACGATGATCGAGACTCTTCAGTCTGAATCCTACATCTGGGTTGTAGCCCGGGACCTCGAGCGCAGCAAAATTGCTGGTTCCGTGGTCTTTGAGTTAGACCGTGCAGACAAGGTGGGAAAAGTCTCCGCCGCTGTGGTGAGAAGTTTGTATC
The DNA here is from genome assembly GCA_021299675.1 of Pseudomonadota bacterium. Lineage (GTDB taxonomy): Bacteria > Bdellovibrionota > Bacteriovoracia > Bacteriovoracales > Bacteriovoracaceae > UBA6144. The sequence goes on from JAJTIF010000032.1 coordinate 391, forward strand.
GTGGTCAAAAGCTTGCGACTCGCATGATCGGCCCCAAGGTGGAAGAGATCTTGAAGTCCGGTCTGGTGGATTCGATGTACACGACAGTGAGAACTGTCTCGGTAGCCCCGCAGCTCATCTTCACGCACGCAGATTTCCTTCCCCTCGGGATTTTTCCCAACGCTCACAAACTTACGGAGTTCGAAACCTTCACGCTCTTCGCAAAATTTAAACCTGGTGTGCTGGAAAAGAGACCTGCGGTTCGCACACACGGAAAGCTCGCTCCGATCTATGCTGTTCTCAATAACGAGCTCGTTGAAAGAAACTTACCGGTGGCTTCAGTGACCTTCGATCCACCACCGCCTTTTGAGATTGAAACTAAGACTGATGTGCAGTTTGAGTGCGTAAACGCGCCCAAGTTTGTGGAGCAGCTCTTTAACAAAACTTTTGAGAACAAGTACGATCGATTCTATCCTTTTCATGCCCCCAATACTCTCTTTGTCTCGACAAATGGGGAGCATAGTATCTGGTGCCATTTATCAAAAAAAGATAGCTACTGCGCGATCGTTAACTTTGGTCGCCCGATCTACGAGCAACGTGGGATCTTGAAGCCACTCTTGAGACGCATCCGCGAGCAGGGCATCTCTTACATCGAAGTCCTGATCGGTGCTCAGCATATCAAATCCATTGAAGTCCTGATACAGTCACAGTTTCTTCCCTCGGCGATTTATCCTGCCATGTTGACTGATGAGACAGGAATCCCGCGAGATTTCGTGGTGATGAGCCGTACCATCGAGCCTCTTAATTTTCGAGGCATGCGAGTGGCGAGCTCGTTTAAGCCCTATATGGATCAGTACGTCGAGCTGTGGAAACAGATGCACCTAGATACGCTTGAGGTGTTCAATGACTACGAGTGAGCTCAAAGTCCCCGACCCTCATCGGCTTTCAAAGGTGCAGGCCTTCTGCCTCAGCTCCTCTCCTTATGAGGGCTATGATGAGCATGCCTTCGTCGAGGCCATGAAAGAAGTGACGGCTTGGCACATAGAAAAAAATCAGTTCTACCGCTCACTCTGTCTGCTAGAGCGCTTTGACCTTGACCGGATCCAGACGCTCGCTGACCTTTCGTTGATCCCGAGCGTGATGGCGCATTTTTTCAAGGAATACGAAGAGCTCTCTGTGAAAACAGAACAGGTCGCTCTGCACCTCACCTCATCCGGGACCACAGGCCAGAAGTCCCAGGTCTTTTTTGATGAGTGGAGCATCAAGGCCCCTCAGCGGATGTTGGATCTCATTTTCAAATACTACGGTTGGGTCACGCCCGATCAACCCACCAATTACATTTTGTACACCTACGAGACGGAGAGTGATTCAAAGCTCGGTACGGCTTACACTGACAATTACCTCTGTCAGTATGCGCCCGTAAAAAACGTCGAAATCGCCTTGAAGATGCAAGGTGACGGAAGCCATAGTTTCGATTTCTCTGGGGTGCTTCGCGCTCTCAAGTCCTATGAGCAAGAAGGATTACCCGTGCGGCTTTTTGGCTTTCCGGCCTTCCTGAATGAAACTGTGGAGAGAATGGATAAGCTTGGTGTTCACCTAAAGCTTCACCCCGATTCACTCGTATTCTTGGGTGGAGGCTGGAAAGGGAAAGCCAAAGAAGCCATCTCAAAAGAAGCACTCTACCAGAAAGTGACCAAGGTCCTAGGGATTCCCAATGAGCGGTTGAGGGACGGCTTTGGATCTGTTGAGCATTGCATTCCTTATGTGGAGTGTGCCCAGCACGAGTTCCACCAACCGGTTTGGTCCCATGTTCTGATCCGCGATGTTCAGACTCTCAAACCGATCGAGAGTGGAGTCGGGTTCCTCTCCTTTGTCTCCCCCTACATGACCTCGATGCCTGCGCACGCTGTAACGATGGGTGATCTCGCTAGTGTTCATCACAACTGTCCCTGCGGCAATCCGAGACCATTTTTTAGACTGATTGGCCGGGCCGGCACGACTCAGAATAAATCCTGCGCCATTGCTGCGGCAGAAATTTTAGGAGGGAAATCATGAGTCCCTCGGTGCTCGTCAACAAGCTTGAGCAGTCCCTCAGCTTGGAAGAGTTGGTGAAAACGCTTGGTCTGCTTTCCAAGGCGATTGGCTCGAAAGAATTTAATCGTGAGCTCAAAGGGATCTTGGCTGAAGCGGGCGTGAGCGCAGAGGAAATTGAGCTCGGTCTTGTGGGGATAAGTGAGTTTCTTAAAACTGAGAACCTCGAAACGAAACTGGTCAGAGAACTCGGTGGGACAAATCCCTTTGCTCTAAAGAGAATTCAAAAAGGCGTCGAGGAAGCTTGGGCTCCTTTGGGTTTACTGGTTCACGTCACCCCATCGAATGCTTGGACAGTGCCCTTTCTTAGTGGTGTCGAAGGACTCTTAAGTGGAAATGTGAAT
>JAJTIF010000339.1 GCA_021299675.1 Pseudomonadota bacterium
GTCAGTCGCTCCGGTCAGCATAACGTGAATGTGATCCTCGGGGCTCAAGATGCGAGCACAAAGATGTTCCTGGGGCAGCATAGAGAACAGCTCATGACTCACTTGACTCAAGCCGGTGTGGGCGTGAGTGATCTGCGCTTTGAGCAGTCGGCTCCGTCAAAAGATTTCAACAGTCAATCCGGTCACCAGCAGCAACAATCTGGTGAGCGTCAGTACGGTTCTCAGCAGAATGAGCGCAACGCTGAACAAGAGCGTCGCCAGCAGTTATGGGAACTCTTACGTGAGAAGGAAGTAGCTTAAGCCATGCCGGAAATTGGAAGACCAGTCGATCCAAAACAGGCTCAGTACGCGCAGGTCTCCATGGCCCCGAAGTCGCTCGCGGGCGAGCGCAGCGCTCTGGGAAATCAAGACAACGAAAAGATTCTTAATCGTGCCACAGGCCGTCGCGAGCAATCGATCTACGGCCAGCCGAAGAAAAACGAAATGGGTAAAGATGAGTTCCTAAAACTTCTCACTTACCAAATGCAAAACCAAGATCCGATGAATCCTATGGATCAAGGCAAGATGACTGGTGAACTGGCGCAGTTCTCTCAGCTCGAGCAGCTCTCGAACTTGAATGCTAAGTTTGATCAGGTACAAAAAAATCAAAACATCCAGGACAAGTTTCATGCCGCAAGTTTCGTTGGCAAGAAAGTTGTGACAGCAGGAGCCAGTATCAAGATCACTGACGAAGGTCAGCCGGCGAGCGTTCTATTTAAAGTCGATGAAGACGCGGGCAAAGTCCTGGTGCGCATCATGGACGAAAAGAATCAGACCGTCGGTGAGATCTGGAAAGAGGGTATGTCTCGCGGCTCTCACGAAGTTGAGTGGGATGCGGTCACGCTTGATGGACAGCCAGCAGCGAAGGGCAATTACAAGGCGATCGTGAAAGCGTGGAGTCCACAAGGACAAGAAGTCGGAACTAAAACACAAGCGACAGGAATTGTTTCGAGTGTGACTTTCGATGAAGGCGAGCCAGTGTTAACGGTAGATGGACAAAAAGTTTACCTCCGTGATGTTGTCAGCTTTCATTCTGGCGATGAAAATAAAATGAATGGGCAGTTGAATGTTCATGCAAACCCAAATATGCGCAGTGTGCAAAACATGCCTACTGCACAACAGTTACAGAATAATTTAAGATTAAATCAAGCTCCAACTCCGAGCCCGAACCAAGCGCAAAACGCTTACTCGAACTCCGGAGAGGGAATTTACGACTAGCTAGTAGAGAGAGATAGAATGTCACGGATTAACGAACTCCTTATTCCCAATGTCACGACTCTGCCGCAAGAGCAGAAGGCGCAGCAGGCGAATAAGCTTCAGTCCGGGCAGAGAAGTGAGTTCGCGGATCTGATCGGCAAGGCGACGGCTGAACCGAAACAGGCAGTGGAGCTCTCGACGCATGCACAGAAAAGACTTCAAGAGAGAAACATCTCTTTTGATACGCAGGAGTACCTCAAGCTGCAAGAAGCGCTAGGTAAGTTGAAGCTGAAGGGGGGCCACGATTCGCTCGTGATCACCGGGAAAGCCGCTTATGTGTTAGACGTTGACCGCGGCATGATAGTGACGGCGGTGGATCGAGACAGTATGAGTGAAAACGTTTTCACGAAGATTGATTCGACCATTTTTATGAATTAGGAATTTTACACGTTTTAGGAAGAAGCGTGTGAGAGGTAGTAACAACAAAACGTTCGGATAAAGGCTGGTCCTTTCCTGGAAGCCCCACTTTTGGCCTGTAGCTGTCAAAAGAGTCTGAACAAAAGTCTAGGAGGGACAATGAGTATTCTTTCGTCTTTTAACATCGGTATCACAGGTCTTAATGCTGCAGGCTCGTCCATGAGTGTGGTGGGTGATAACATCGCCAACGCCGGTACTTTTGGTTTCAAGTCTTCTCGCGCAGAATTCCAAGATACCCTCGCTTCATCTCTCAAAGGGATCGACGGCGGTGACCAGATCGGTTCAGGTACAAAGCTTGCTCACGTGACTCCTCAGTGGACTCAGGGAACGATCCAGAGAACACAATCCATCACAGATCTTGCAATCAACGGTAACGGCTTCTTCATGGTCGATGCTCCGTTCGGCAAAGGCTACACTCGTGATGGCTCATTCCACTTCGATAAAGAAGGCTTCATGATCAACGGCGACGGCTACCGTGTAACTGGATTTCAGCCAGACGCCGATGGTAAAATCACAAATAAACTAGATCCTATTAAGCTCGGTTCAACCACGATTCCGGCCAAGGCGACAAACGAAGTGAAGATGTCGATGAACCTTGATAGCCGTGAGAACGTAAAGGTGTTTGATCCGAAGAATCCAGATAAGACTTCAAACTTCAGCAACTCGGTGACTGTTTACGATAACGTCGGTACAGCGAGACTTGTGACTCTCTATTTCAATAAAACTGCTGACGGCAACTGGGATTACCATGCGATGGTGGACGGTGCTGATGCTCAGAACGGCAAGCCTAATGAGTTGGTTGAGATGGCAACAGGTACATTGAAGTTTGACCCAAAAGGCGTGCTTCAAGAAGAAGTTGAAAAGTCGAATTCATTTAATTTCAACAAGGGTGCTGGTCAAGGTCAAAAGATTGCGTTTGATTTTGGTGCTTCACTTAAGGAAGGCGGCACAGGGATCGATGCTTCAACCCAGTACGGTTCACGCTCTTCTGTCGCTCGTCATTCTTCTGCTGGTCACGCTGCGGGAACTCTCGCTTCAATGTCGTTCAATGACGACGGTGTCCTCACAGCGGTTTACGATAACGGCATTCAGCTCTCTTTGGGTCAAGTGGCGATCGCGAAGTTCGATAACACCGAAGGCCTCTTCAAAACAGGTAAGAACCTTTTCAAAGAGACTCGTAAATCAGGCCAAGCGGCAGTTGGGAAACCAGGGCTTGATGGTCGCGGTGAAGTGCTCTCGAAGTCGATTGAAATGTCGAACGTGGATATCGCCAACGAGTTCATCGGACTCATGGCAGCTCAACGTAACTTCCAAGCCAACACTCGTACCATCACTACAAGTGATCAGATGTTGCAAGAAGTGCTCAACATCAAACGTTAATAGTTTGATGGCAGTTGTTACTAAATTGTTAGAATTCTTCCAAGGAGGGATCCCGTTATGGGGTCCCTCTCTTTTTTTAGACTTAGAACTGGCAGAGGAACTTAATTTTTGAGGGTGTGCTGGACTTATTTCCGCCGGCAAAATTCAAAGACGTCTCTCCACCCACGGCGGCAGCTTCTTTATACTTTGAAAGATCACACAATACTTCACCAGAGAGCACATCGCTTCCAAGAGTGGCGGTGAAGCGGCGCTTGAGGTTCTTTTTTACTTCGTGTTTGGCGTTGATGAGAACCGGCACTTCTGCTTTGAGGATACGACCGCCGTAAGGCAGACCCATTTCAAACTCCGCCATTTGCACGGGGTAAGTCATAATGCGTCCGTCTTGGTAGGTCACTTCGAAGAACCAGAAGGGCTGGGGGGTGTCGTACTTGAGGGGTTGACCTGCGCCAAAGGCAGAGAATGAAACAACGAGTGCGAGAAGTGCCAGCTTAGTCATGAGAAATCCTTCAAAATATTGATGCTTTAAATTTAAAAAAGCCAAGGCTTAGTGACAAGCCAAATCCTCTCACCCGTCTCGGCCGATCGCTTCGACAGGGCAAGCTGCGAGCGCATTCTCTGCCTCTGCTTTTTCTTCGGGGGTCTTGGGCTGGAGTTTGACGAAGGCATGGCCTTCGTCATCATTCATGGCAAAGAACTTAGGAGCTTCGACGCAACACGCATCACAAGCGATGCATTGGTCGTCGACATAGTAGCTGCCGTCTACGTTCTGTTTAAATTTATGCTTTTTGTCTGCCACTGAGATACTCCCTGATGCCCTTCACTTTTATAGTAGTGAAGGGTTTGTGACAACTTTTGCTTTCGCAGTAAGCTCTTTGATGAGCTCTTCTCTAAACTTACGATTAAACATTTGTGATTGAGTCATCACCTCTGTTTTGAGTCCAGTCGCAATTTTTGCGTCGACTTCTGTATTCACTTTCTCGCCGACTTTCACCATGAACACAGCGCCCGGTGTGGAGAAGTCGAGAATTTCGCCAGCTTGAGCGGCGAATAGCTTTTCGCCTTCAGCAGGGGAGAGGGTCTGAGGGCCAACGCTAAGGTCATAGAGGTTCACCTCGGTGCTCGGAAAGTGGTTCATGGTTACTTTGGTTTTTTCGGCATCAATCAGCTTCTTGTCGCCTGACTGCAAGAGGGCCTGAAGTTTGTCTTTGGTCTGCTTCATAAGACCTTCGAGGTCGAGGCTTTTTCTCTTCTGCAGGGCCATCTTGGCGAGCTCAACTTTTACTTGTTCAAAAGTTTTTGTCTCTTCGCCTTTTTTGCCTTCAATCAAAAGCCAGTGGTAACCAAATTGAGTCTTGATCGGGCCTACGATCTGGCCGGCTTTACCTTCGAAGGCTGCTTTCTCAAACTCCGGAACCATGCGGCCGCGGCTGAACCAGCCTAGGTCACCGCCATTGTCTTTGCCCGATGGATCTTCTGTGAGTTCTTTGGCTTTGGCCGCGAAGTTTTTAGCATTGAGGGTGCCGGCCAGTTTATCGGCGCGAGCTTTAACTTCAGCGTCTTTGGTTGGGTCGTCTACCTTGAAGAGGATGTGACGCGCTTTGGCTTCTTCAGGTTTGTTGTAGCGAGAGAAAGCTTCTTGGTACATGTCTTCCAAGAGTTTCTTGTTTTCAGGCTTGTTAGCAAAGTCTTGTGACTCAGTGCTGCTAACTTCGATCAGATTAATTAAATCAGTGCGTTCAATGCGAAGTGCATCAACCTTAACGGCTGACATCTTGAAGCGTAGGACGTCTGCCGCGAGACCTTCGGAGACAGATTGAGCGGAGATTATCTGCTCGACTTTGCGGGTCGCCATATCAAAGCTGATCATTTCTTCAAACTGAGCTGGGTTATAGCCATTAGACTGCATGAGGTTACGGTAGAGGCCAACGTCGAATTCTCCGTTGCGCTGAAAGTAGGGAAGTTTTTTAATTTCTGACTTCACTTCATCCTCAGAGAGGGACAAACCGTTATTGAGGCCAAAAGAAAGGAGGAGTTTCGTTTGGATGATCTGACCGAGAACGGTCTCTTTGACCCCCATCTGGTTAATTTGCTGCGGAGTCATTTTTCCGCCCATCATCTGATTAAAAAACTCAATTTGCTGAGAAAGACGCATCTGGTACTCGCGGGTGCTCACAGGGAGCCCATCCACAGAAGCGACGTCTTGCGGCGAAGACGAACCACTGCGCCCATAATCGCCAAACAAAAAGCTGACTATTATAAGTAGGAAAAGAATAGAGATAAGAAAGGTAGCGGCTTTACTCGTAAACGAGTTATTCATTTTGAACTCCTGAAGTTTAATCCTAGATATTCTATGGAGAGAAAATGCTCCGGTCAAAGGAGTTCTGTTGGCAAGCTGTCTCGGAGCGCGTTAGGCTAATAGGGTTTTAAGACTTTATATGTGAGGATCCATTTTGAGACGGATTATAACCGAGTCATCAAAAGTTAAAATTATCAACAATCTGTTGGTCATCATCTTGGCGACCTATGGGTTGTCTCAGAAGCGCTTTGACCTGGAAGAGATGACTCTTTTCCAGCGTCTGGTGATCGAGGTGGTTTCGCCCGTGCAAAAAGGCATCATGGCCTCGCGCTCGGAGATCCTGAACGTGGTGGATAACTACTTCATGATCGTGAACACCAGCAAAGAAAATGAATTCCTGAAAAACAAGATCCAGCGCCTCGAGCACGATCTCTTCATCATGGAGGAGACACGTCGCGAGAACCTTCGCCTCAAGCAGATGCTCTCGTACTCAGAGGAGTTGGGCCCGGAGAAGATTCTTGCGCAAGTCATCGGTTGGGACTCAGCGAACCAGTTCAAGGTGCTGCGTTTGAACCGCGGCTCCAAAGACGGCATCACAATTATGTCACCGGTGATCACCAATTCTGGTCTGGTGGGCTACATCTACCGCGTGGGCTACAACTACTCAGACGTACTCACGATTCTGGACCCCAACAATCGCGTCGACGCCATCGTTGAGCGCACGCGCACGCATGGGATTGTGGAAGGTGTCTTCAACTACATGTGCAGTCTGAAATACGTTTCTCGGACTGAGCCGATTGAATTGGGAGACCGGCTTATCACCGCTGGTGTTGGCGGTATTTACCCCAAGGGCGTCAAAGTCGGCATGATCACCAACATTGAACAGGAATCAAGCGGCATGACTCTCTCCGTAGAGGTCACGCCTTCTGTGGACTTTCATCAGCTGGAGGAAGTCATCGTACTACTTGCCAAGCCCCAGGTCCTGACCTCCAATAATCCCGCTGAATCCAGCGACACGGCTGCAAAGGGAGTGAAGTAATGCAACCTCGACTCACTCGAATCATTTTGTCTCTTCTGATGACGCTCGCGATCCTTATCGCGCTGGAAATTGCCTCGTCTGCTCTCTTGCCAGCTTTTGGCTGGAGAGAGTCGCGCCTAGCTTTTAATGTCGTCATCATCCTTTTTATGGCATTTAAGATCTCCACGCCGCTCTTACCTTGGTTTGTGATGATTCTGCAGCTCGTTCATGCGGGCTTCTCTGTTGAGGGGTGGTTTGACAAGGTAAAAATTAAAACAGATAAAATGAACAAGCAAAAAACAAGCATCTGGGATCTCTTTACAAAGGGGAAACCAGCAGCAGAGGCGTTCGCTCAAGCTGTGACTGCTGAAGGTGTAGCTGTGTTCTATGAAGGTGATCTGATCGAGGGTACTGCTGTATTTATCGAGCTGGAAGGGGAAAGAATCCCTGCAC
>JAJTIF010000202.1 GCA_021299675.1 Pseudomonadota bacterium
CGCTCACGGAGAAGCCGGAACTCTATATAAACTACCGCCTCTGGAACCTGCCCACACCTATGGAAACTCAAAGTGCCAATCAGGACATGATCGATGAGATCTGCGGCTACTTTCAGGTCGCCATTAATGAGCGCCTCGACGTCGCCCATCGGCGCTCCAAGAACATCACAGGCCGCGTGTATTTTCATTTTGACACCCGTTTCGACTGGCCATCACTCAGTTCTCCTGTGATCAGTGAGAAAGGCTTCTGTCACGCCCTCTCTCAGCACATCGGTATCCACGCCAATGGAGTGGTGGTGGCGTGCTGCTTAGATAAAGAAGCGGGCAATAATCTGGGGAATGTATTTGAACAAAGCTTTGAGAGCATCCTGGCCTCGGAAGGATTAGTAAAACTTCAGAAAGGCTTTCAAAACGGAGAACTTTTGAGTCCGCTTTGCCAGCGTTGCAGCTTCATTAAGCGTTTTAAAAAAGCGCCCCTATCAGAGAGTCATTCCTCCGCCCCCACGGAAAAATAAAAAAAGCAGTTGCTTTACGGAAAACTTACGGTAATATTGTTTTTACGGAAACATTACGGAAGGACAATGCAATGGCCCTCACTAAAAAACAAAAAGACGTGCTCGACTACATCACCGGTTTTGTCCGTGAGCAAGGTTTTGCTCCGACCCAAAAAGAAATTCAAGCTCACTTTGGCTTCAAGTCATTGGGCTCCGTTCAAGATTATATTAAGTATCTCACTCAAGGTGGATACCTCAACAACGACTCCCATTCAGTCAGAGGCCTCACTCCTTCGCACCTTTCCTCCCAGGGTACGGAAGAGATTCCTCTGCTTGGATCCATTGCAGCGGGCGTTCCAATTGAGGCCATTGAAAACACCGACACTATCGCCGTGCCTATCACCATGCTCAAGAAGGGCACTCACTATGCCCTGAAAGTGAAGGGCGAAAGTATGATCGAAGATGGCATTCTCAGTGGAGACATCGCCATCATTCGTCACTCCACTCAAGCTGATAACGGACAGATCGTTGTGGCGGTGATGGATAATGAAACCACTCTCAAGCGTTACTTTAAAAAAGCCAAGCAGATCGAGCTCCACCCAGCGAATAAAAACATGCAGCCCATTATCATCAAAGATAAGGAATGCGAGATCCGTGGGGTTTTAGTGGGTTTGATCCGCGCTTACTAACTAACGATAGCTTCTCTCTCATAACGTCATGGAGGACATAATGAGCACACACACAATGTTTGATAAAAATCTCTCCTCAGCTGACCTTGGCCAGAAACTTTGTTCGCAGATTTCTGACAGGTATGGAGTGGACCCCCGTCTGGCCAGTGAAATGGCCTGGGACCTTCTGGAACTCCTGGCCGCTGTCGACAGCGACTTAGACACTCTGGATAGGTACTTCCTGGCTTCATAGCCTAGGCACCACACACGTCGGCTCAATCTTTTCGCCCAGAATTGGGCGAGAGGATTCCCCTTACCTTCAACTCCTGCACGGAGGTTATTAATGGAAGTCAGAGAGCTTTTGCAAATGATCAGACACACACGCCCTTGGGTTCTTTTAATTTTTCTTATCATCGCCTTCCAATCACTGCAGAATGCGATGCCACCTGAGACACCTCAGGTCCAAATGCTTGCGTCTAGATGAAATAATAGCTTTCGATCATTTCCTTGGAGAGCCCCTGATCTCGAAAATGCTCTCCGAGGAAAACAGCCTTAACGACGATATGATTTTTGAACATTATCCCGCAGATTTGATCTTTGAGTTTGATAAACTTCCGATGCTCCGGTGCGAACTGCTGCAAGTCAAACTGGGGTTGCGTGCTCTCTTGGATAAAGTTTTGGGCCAACCCCAGCTTATCTTCGCTCCAGTCATCGAACTGCAGTCCAAATTTTTTTAAGGTGTAGCCATAGGGACAGTGAAGACATCCCGATTTACAACAGGTACCACGGGCTTTTAAAAAGTTTGATGTGAAGACATTAAACCCCTCAGCGGACTCGTAAGATTTTGTTGTGCTCATGACCGACTCTTCCCGTATAATGGATCCATGCTCATCTTTATTTTTGCGACACTCGCTCTGGCGACCCAGCAGGTGGAAAAATTTTGCTTCGCCTCCAAAATGGAGGCCCTCAAGGCCCAAGGACAGATTGAATTCATTTTGATCAAGAATCAAGACAAAACTCTCCTCGAGGAGGATTGTCTCACGGTTGCTGTAGGTCAGGAGCGGGTCGAACTGGTGCAACGCTGGATCAAGTCCCACTACCCTGCCGCCAGGCTGAGTTTTTCCAGCTCTTCACCCTCCACAGAAGAGTGTCGCCTTAAATTTAAAAAACTCTCCAGGACTCAGTTGAAATCTCAGGGGGCAGGATTAAACCAGCAACGCGTGAACGTTCAGGCGGGTGTGCAAATGGATGAGGCTCAAGACATCAGAATGATACGGACCTTATCCGGAAAAAAGGCGGTCCTCGAATTAGACCGCTTTCGTTTAAGCTTCATCTGCACCTACCACTCATCGCAATCCTACACACTGGAAATCAAGGGAGAAACCATCCCTCTGCCGCCCCGGATCACCTCCACCACAGTGACAGCTTATGGAGCCACTCAGACCATTGAAACCCCTGCGCAGAATATTCAGACCATTGAATCGACTCTATCCTTAAGAAAAAACGAAGAAATTAACCTCGGCCAAATATTTAAAAACCTCGATAATAAAAGTAGTGATTTAAACCTGCAGAACCCTAGCCTCGCGAGCCAAGAAGGTGAGAGCATCGAGCAGTGGTTCGTCAGTCTTTATTAAGCTTTCCTAACATTTTGATTAAAGTTTTAGTTAGCCCTAAAAGTGAACGATAATAGACTCACGAGGTGCGGCCATGGCTAGAATTTTGGTGATTGATGACGAGTCTGAAATTTTAGAACTTATCGAGTTTGAGATTAAAATCCTAGGTCATGAAGTGGTCACGACCAACTCACCCGTCCATGCCTTGAAACTTCTAGGTGACCACCTGAATCGCTTTGACCTCGTTTTATGTGACGTGGTCATGCCAAGTAAAAATGGAATCGATTTTGCCCGAGAGGTAAATCGAATCCCTTGGTTCGAGGGTAACATCGCTTTCATGAGCAGCTACACGGATGCGCTCGCTCAAGAGTTTAAAGAAGTGGGAGTGACCCAGGTCCTGCGAAAGCCCTTCGATCTACCAAAACTCATGAGTTTTTTTGCGGAAGTCTGCTAGCACGAAAATTATTGATCTTCTCAAATTCTCCGTAGAGTTCGGTCATGCGTCCGTGGAGCTTCATCATTGATTCATGCTCCGATGCCTCAATTTTATCTTCGAGCCGCATGGTTCGAGAAAGTAAAATGACAATCAGATTACCTAGTGTGTGTCGATGAATCCGCATGCTCTCCAGCGTGGCACGGTCACGGTGCCAGCAAAGCAGAAGCTTAAGCGACTGCTCTGTAAAATCTTCCAGCGGGAACTCCCCATCAGGTGCGACCAAGGTGAGCACTTTAGGATTGCTCGATTGATCCGAGAAATAGAGCGAGTCGCCTTGCGTGAGCAGAGCGAGTTCAATCCCAAGCCCATCGGCTTGCAGTTTCAGGGAATCCCAAAGTCGCTGTTGCAGTTGTTCTGAGGCAAATCCGACATTCACTAACATCACTTATTCCTTGGTTAGTTTTGGCCCCAGTGGTGGCAGCCAGCCCAGTGACCTTTTGCCCCAAGGCCCAGGGCAGCGGACTCAAATTTCAATACTTAGACCTATTCACTCTTTGGCACGCATCCTGCTTTATAGATTCTTGAGCCGGGGGGAAGGACACCTCAAAAGTTCCCAAAAATGTCCCTGAAGTGATAAGAATTTTATCCTTCGCCAAAACCCCACCACAAAAGATCAAAGTCTTACTCCCGGCCTCACTCCCTCTCTCTCAACTCCCCTCACACTCAAGACTCTTAAGGCATCCACTCATACAAAGTGTAGTGCTCCCCATTCATCCCAAGCGTTTCATAAACTTTCTGTGCACCCGTGTTGCGCTTATCCACGTAGAGACGAATCCCTTTGAGGTTTTCATCCGTGCGCACCATCTCTTGGATGTGGGCGTAGAGCTTTTTGTAGACACCCTGGCCTCGGTACTTTGGAAGAGTGTAAACGGAGTGGATCCAAATGATCGTTCCACTGCGCCAGTCACTCCACTCGGGGACAGTCAGCAGGCAACCGGCGATCTCACCTTGGTTCTCCATCACCCAGTACTTACCCTTGGCAGGGTCATCAATCACGGCCTGAACACCCTTTTTAACGGTTTCAAGGTCCAGCTTAAACTCCTCCGTCTCCCAGGCCATGGTGACCTGCAGCTGGGCGAGTGTATCGACGTCGTAAAACAAACCTGGGCGAATTTTCATGTGAGGATCCCCCGCACTCGCTGCCCGAACTCCCGCAGGGCATCGTTGAGGGGCTTTCCGTTATCGACCTGAGAGCGAATCTCCGCGGCCTGGAGATAATCACTCATCTGGTCACCGGCGTCGTCCTGAGTTTTCACGGGAGCCACTCCCGTGGCTTCAAACTGATCGGCAAACTTCAGTAACTCCTCACTGGAGTACTGCTGCACTAGTGTTTTGATTGATTTGATATCCATACTCTAGCCCTTAAACTTCTGGACGAATTCGCGGAAGCCCTCTTCTTTGGTGATACTCACGAGTTCCTGTGGTTCGCCATTCTTGAACCCACCGACCGACGGCAGGCCAGGCAGTGTGACCATCTCTTTTATCTTAGGATTTTTCTCTACGTCGATCTTAAAGATGGGGATGTTAAACTCACGAGCCACGCGCTCGAACATCGGGGCTGCCACTCGACAGGCGCCACACCAGGAGGCAAAAAAATCAATCAACACGATTTCTTCTTTTTCAATCACATCCATGATGGTGTCATCGCTCAACTCTTGCATAGTGTCCTCACAATAAGATTCTCAAGGAATCTAGGTTTAACTGGGCTTCATTCATCGCCTTCTCGAGTTTGAGGCGGCGGGTTTTAAGTTCGACGATGTCTTTCAGGGAGACCGTTGGGTTCACTTCTCGCAACTTCTCTAAGCGCAGGATCTCTCCGTCAAAGTGCGTCTTCATTTCGAGGATGAACTTTTCTTTGTACTGCTTAGCCCGGGGAAGCGAGAGCTCTTTAGCTTTCTTCAAAAGCTCTTTCACCACTTCACGCGGCAGCTCCCGTACCCGTGCCAGCTGCTCGGGGTTCGCCGCCTGGGTGCTGTCGTCGACCTGCTTCTTGGGGATCTTTGGTGTGAGGTCAACCCCCTTGGAATTGATCAGCACTCGCAGCGGAGTCGGAGGGAACCACTTCTCAAGCTGCAAGCGCTTCTCGCCCATGCAGGTTAGGGTAAAAAATCCTTCGATCAGAAGCGGCTCCGGGGCCCGCGTCTTCCAAGTGGAGACAGTGACGTTGCCCACTTCTTTGGAGGCAACGAGATCCATGATTCCTAAGACCATGGCGTGATCCCAGTTCAAAAAAACAAGCTCCGCCCGCTTGAGTGCGACTTCCCGATCAAAGGTCACCGACACGCCCTCGTGGGGTAGACCCGGGAAATGAGGCAGGTACATATTATCGCTGGGCTTTAGATAAAAACTCACACCATCGAGATCCTCGACATCGACACCCAGCCGCTCACACAGTGTGAGGAAGAAGTTTTTAAGCTGGTCACTCTTTTCGACAAGCTTGAGTGCGCTCACATGACCCTGGGCTTTTTCTTCATCATATGAGTTGAGCTCGACTAAACGGTCCTGCCCTTCTTCTAATCGCTCTTCGATGATTTTATGCTCTTCTTGGGTGCGTGCGATCAAAGCAGTGAGTCTCTTTTCATCGAGCTCTTCCTCTTCGAGTAAACCTTTGAGGTCATCGCGGACTGTTGCATAAAGCTCAGAGGCTCCGCGAGGCGAACTCTCAAACGCATTCAGTCCCTCGTGGAACCAGTGATACAAGATCGCTTCCGTAGAAGCTTCAATGTAGGGCACGTGAATGTTGATATCATTCTTTTGTCCGATTCGATCCAGGCGACCGATTCGCTGCTCGAGAAGATCTGGCAACTTTGGCAGATCAAAGAGAATCAAGTGGGAGGCGAATTCGAAGTTGCGGCCCTCGGCTCCTGTTTCGGTGGAGAGAAGGATCTGCGCTCCCTCAGGATCGGCAAACCAAGCAGCCGCGCGGTCTCGGTGCAAGAGCGGCATGCCGCCGTGGAAAAGAGCATTTTTGGCGGTGGAGAGCTGTTTGAGTGAAGCTTCGAGCATCACCACCGTGTCTTTATCGTGACACAGGAGCAGCGTCTTGCGGTCGCGCGTCTGGTCCAGGTGCTTGACGAGCCAGTGGAGCTTGAGCTTATACAGATCGTTTTCATTGGGTTTCTTCTTTTCACTACGCAAGGGGTGTGCGTGCAGAATGCGTTTGGGGAAGAACTCCGCAAAACTCTGCATCCGTTTGCGGGTGTTACGAAAATACACGCGGCCTGTGCCATGGCGATCTAAAAGATCGGAGAGGACTTTCTTCTTCTCCTCAGTATTCTTTGGGATGCCGAGCCCAAAGCCCTTGAGCTTGGACTGCTGCTTGGCCGTGAGAGCCTTCTCACTTTCTAGAAGTCGTGCAATCGCCGAGATCTCCTGGAAATTGCCGTGCTCCTCAAGGAAGGTGTCGTAGTCATGGAAGCGCTGAGGGTCCAAGAGCTTCAAGCGCGCGAAGTGTCCGCCGAGACCGAGGATCTCAGGTGTGCCAGAAAGCAGCACCAGACCTTCAGTGTGATGAGCAAGCTTCTCGATGAAATTGTATTCTGGAGATCCCCCCTCGGGAGACCAGCGCAGTTGATGAGCCTCATCCACGATGATCATGTCCCACAGGTCGTTGAGCATGAACTCAGCGAGCCAGTCGTTTTGCATCAGATAGCGCAGACTCACGATGAAGAGCTGTTGATCTTCAAAGGGATTCTCTCCCTCCGTCAGTCCCGTCTCATGGTTGATGGTGGCAAACGAGAGATTAAACTTTTTCAGCATCTCCACAAACCACTGATAGACCAGCGAGTCGGGTACCACGATGACCGCGCGCTCGGCGCGGCTTGTGATGAGAAGGTGATGCAGTATGAGCCCGGCTTCGATAGTTTTTCCTAGACCGACTTCATCGGCCAGCATGACACGAGGCCTTGGTCGCTTGGTGATCTCATGAGCGACAAACTGCTGGTGCGGGATGAGCGCGAGCCGGGCCCCAGTGAAGCCTCTCACGGGCGAGAGGAAAAGATTGCGCTGATTCAGCAGAATATCATAACGAAGCTTAAAGAGATTGTCGGAATCAACCTGACCGGCGAAGAGCCGCTCCTCAGGTCTAGAAAGTGAGAGTGTGTCTGAGAGCTGCATCTCGGCGGCCTTACTCGTGTCAAAATGATAGGTGATCAATTGCTCAGCTTCAGAGACTTCACGCACCACTTGCAGGGATCCGTCTTGCAGGCGCACTTCATCGCCGACGCCGAATTTGATTCGTCTGAGTGGGGCCGTCTGCGCACCGTAACGGCGTTCTACTTTTGCCGAAGCAAAAAAAGCCGTCACTGTTTTACTCTCACACTCGACGATGATCCCGAGCCCCA
Source organism: Pseudomonadota bacterium (assembly GCA_021299675.1). Taxonomy (GTDB): domain Bacteria; phylum Bdellovibrionota; class Bacteriovoracia; order Bacteriovoracales; family Bacteriovoracaceae; genus UBA6144. The sequence goes on from JAJTIF010000202.1 coordinate 7,615, forward strand.
ATTCAGGTTCTGTTTCACTCATCCAACGCTGACCAATAACAAATCTCAAGGGTGACATCCTCTGCAAAATGAACAACTATAATAGCTCAATGAAGCGATAAGGGGCAATTCAATGATACGGCTGTTGTGTCTTAGTCTCAGTGTGTTTTTTTGTTCTCAACTCTTTGCACGCGCTGCACGTCCCCAAAGTGGCGTTTGGCGCTTTGAGCTGGAGTACCCCTCAACAAAAATCCCTTTTGTGATGGAACTTGAACCCACGCGCAAAGGCTTTCAGGCCACATTGGTGAACGGCAGAGAGCGTCTAGACCTGGGTCTGGCGCGAGTGGAAAAAGGCGTGTGGACTTATCAACTACAGACTTATCAAAACTACCTTGAATTCACCCAAATCTCAGCGCGCTCGATTAAAGGCTTTTTCGTCAAGGCCACCAACAATCCCGTGGAGAAAGTTCCTTTCACGGCTACCCCTGGCCCCATTCATCGCTTCGATCGTCCTGCAGTGAAAGCAAGCATTAATCTCAACGGAAAATGGGCCATGGAGCTCCAGAGCAGTGACGGAAAAAAAACTCCCGCGATCATCCTCTTCGATCAAGCGGGTGACACCCTCAACGCTTCTATCCTCACACCCACCGGTGACTACCGTTACATCGATGGACACGTGAGTGGGAATGAGTTTGTGGCGGCAGCCTTCGATGGTGTTTACCATTTTACCTTCAAAGGAAAACTCGAGGGAGAAACGCTCAAGGGGTCACTGGCAGGAAAATCAGTGACTAACTTTTCTGCAAAAAATGATCCCCAGGCACAGCTTCCCGATCCGCTCAAACAAACACAGATCGAGCAGGTGAGCTTTAAGTTCTCCGATGTTCTAGGAAAAGAATATTCTCTCGAGGATTTTAAGGGAAAGCCCGTAGTACTCCAGATTTTTGGCTCCTGGTGCCCCAATTGCATCGACGAACTCGACTTTTTAGGGCCTTGGTATATTCAGAACAGAAAACGGGGTGTCGAAATCATCGCCCTGTCTTTTGAGTACGCCGCTACTCCTGAGCAGGCTCGCCGCCACCTGAAGAAAGTCATTGAGAAGAGAAACATTCCCTACACTGTGCTTCTGGCAGGAACGTCGCGCGCAGACAAACCGGAAGATAAGTTACCGAGCCTAAAAAACTTCATCAGCTTCCCCACCACCATTTTCCTCGACCGCAACCATCGAGTAAAAAAAGTCCACGCGGGATTCAATGGCCCGAGCACCGGGCTTTACTATTCTGAGTTTAAAGCGATGTTTGAGAAATCGATCGACGAGTTGACCGCGGACTAATCTTCCGGCTCAATGCTCTCTTCAGCCTCATCCGACTCCGACTTGCCGTAATCATTGTCATCATAGATCTGGGGCAGCTCAGCGGCGGAAGCCTCGGGCAGCGACGGAGGCTGTTGGTAGTTCGAAAAAACTTCTAGCCCTGACTCTTTAAGTTTAAAGCTCATGGTGCTCTGGATGAGCATGAGAAAGGTCACCACGAGGGCCGCGGGGTAGCGAAGCTTCGGTTTCAAGAAGAGCACAGTGACACTCAAAGCAGCAGCGGCGATGGCGACGGCGATGAACATTTCCGCCATGGCGATGTGGGACCCGACATGAATCTTATCGATACCGTTTACC
>JAJTIF010000281.1 GCA_021299675.1 Pseudomonadota bacterium
GTTAATGACTTTGCGGGTTTGGCGTAAGGCATTTCCACTTCCGCAGCGGTGCCGCACGGCGCTACACGCGGCTTCACGGATTTTCGAAGCGGATCTTTTTTCTCAAGAAAAACATCCATTGCGGCATCCAGTAATTCAGCGTTTGATGAGCCGAGGTGCGTGTGTGAAAGCAGCTCTTGAATTCGTTTTAGCTTTTCGAATTGTACTCGTGTGAAGGTCACTTGCATGCTGACTTGATCCTCGCTAATCGCGCGAACCTTTTCATTCGGCGCGGCGGCCACCTCGGGAAAGTGCTGAGCCAGACGGAATTCGACTTCGCGGCCTGAACAGGATTCGACTTTTGTCAAAATCTCGGATTTTTCTTGAATGGACATTTTCTGGCCAGACCGTTTCTCGTCAGCGCGAATCAAAGTTTGCACTTTGGAAAGCATGGTAAGACCGAGCGCTCCCGACTCTAGTTTGCCGCCTGCTTCCGGGACAGCCTGCAAAATCCTCGCGGCTTGCATCCTGCGATAGGCTGCCGATTCGCTATAGCCGAGGTCTTTGACCAACCAATCAAAGATCGAAGAGAACCCAAGATCGGCGTAAAGTCTGCGCCGGGCGACTTCGTTGATATGATCTAAAACCTCTCGAGTGATGCGTCGTTCTTCTTTCACAAGCGAGCGAACGGCCGTGATCAAGTTGTCGTTTGAAAGTGCAAGCATGTAAGCCTCCCTTGGAGGTGGAAGTCTTATCATCAGTTTTTAGCGACCGATTTTTCGAGTTTGAACAATCCCTGCGTGGCTTTCAAAATAGTCTGCGGCCCCCAGGGCGACCGATCTCTGCAGCGGCCCAATAGACGTGTCTGCGTTCGTTAGATCGGCTTCTGTGAAGCTCTTCAATGCGACGACTTGCAACTTCAAAAATTGAATAAGACCCACGTCAACGAAAAACGAAATTCTCAAATGAGATTTAAGAAATGTCCGAAATCTGTTTTCGACGCCGACTTAAGCACCAGACGGCAACAACACGAGACGGGTATTCGCGTTTACTGCCCAATAAAAACCATGGCGTCAAATGGCACCTTGTCCATTGGTTTTCCTAATTTCCTAATGCTCATTGGTAGGTCAAGTTTTTTCAAAGAAGTTACTAATACTTTTTCGGCCCTTAAAAATCTCACTTTAGTCGGACACGACGCTATTAGGTCCGTCAGTTTCTGATTTTTTGTTCCAACTTTTATTAACTAGTGCCTTCTCGATTTGCGCTTACCGAATGGGTGCAGCCTCAGTAAGCTTCTCTAGTCGAAAGATGCGCCAATACGGGATACTACTGAGTTTGGCCTGTTCACTTGGGCTAATCTTTTGAAACTTAAGAAGAACCAGGAAAATTGTGAAAATCGAATAGGGTCAAAGTTTTAGCATCTAAAAATGGTAAACTAATAGACCAGCAACTTCGAATTGGCCCCTCCTGCGGAGGGTTGCCACGCCGAAGCGACACGGGGAAGTTTCGTCGAAGAGGCGGTCATTAGAACTATAGTGACTTCGCGGGCTTCCTGAAAATCATCCGAGAATTTTTTAAATCGTAAGTTACGTCAAATTCTCTGAGAAAAAAGTGACCGACAAGGCCTTCATGGATGATTTTTTGAAACATGACGTTGATGGGATCGACTTTCGTTTCTGGATGTTCAGGTAAATGCACGCCACCTTTGAGCGTCGTGAAGAATCGATTGAAAACGTGACCGGTTTCATCTTTTCCTTCCTTATTGCGCACATCTTTGTCGGTTCCTTTAATTCCAAGAGCAGCCATATAGCGTTCGTCAAGAATCAGCGCCTGGCTTCCGGTGTCTACTTGAAATGAGATTTGCATTCCGTTCGGCAAAACAAGAGGTAGGTGAATCGAAGAGGAAGCCCCTTTGCGATCAATTTTTATAGGAATAGCGGCGCCTGCCAATTCAATCTTCTTTAGACTCGAATCGGTTTCCAGTGTGATCACGTTTTGTTTGTAGTCTACGGTGAACGCATTTTCCTTAAAAAAACCAATCGAAAGGAAGCCGTCAACGCCTGCTCCAGGCATTAGTTGCTCCATATCGAAAACTCCGACTGGAACTTTTGTTAGGCGAATGCTTCCGAATGACAATGATTCTACTTCAGAAATTGGAATTGTAAGTTCCTGGCCCGACATTCGTTTCCCGGTGTGACTGCTTTTTCCGACACATTTAAGTCGTTCACAGAGCGACTTCGAAATCAGATTCACGCCTATCCCTGTATCGAGCACGAATTTTCCGGTTATCGTGTCGTTAATTTTAAGAGGCACCAATATAAAGCTTTGCTCCACATAGGAAAATGGAATTTCCATCGGAACTTCTCCTTTAGGTGTTGTTGAACAAGAACTGATAAAAAAAAGAAGGCTGATAAGTGAAATTCGCATTTTGCTTTCCATCCTTATTCTTTACATTTTTCTTCCAACATTTTGGCCCGAATCTTTCGATGCCGCTGCATCGAAAGTAGCGAAAGCCGGAGCGCGTAGCGACATAATTGGTGAACCAAGTGCACAGATATCCAAACCTGCGCAACCCCTTGGAATAACTCATATCCGTATCTCAGAAAGACCAGATTATTCCAAGGAAATAGTCGAAAAGTACGTTTCTGGGGCGCACTGGCTAAACATCCGCTTGAATTTCCTGTGTTACTCAAAATCCATCGGCTGTGGGTCGAAGGCCGAACCATTCATCAAATCAATCAAGAATTAGATAAACATAAAATTAAATCGCGTGAAGGCAAAAAATGGAGCTGGGCCGCGATTCGAAATATTGTCGAACGTTTTGAAAAAGAAATTCTGATTATTTCCAAAGGAGGAAA